>JALOPK010000131.1 GCA_025453925.1 Candidatus Eiseniibacteriota bacterium
GGACAACAACAACGTGTTGCATTAGCTCGCGCGCTCATAAACGAACCAGCGGTTCTCTTGCTCGATGACTCGCACGCGGTATGGTCTGGGCCTGAGGTGCTCAATGGTGAAGCGCAGATCGTAGAGGCACTGGCAGTCGCACATGGAGGACTGCTCACGTTCCTCAATGATGATGAGCGAATCCTCGAATGAGATCGTGGCCGTGATCTCGCCCGGGCAGCAGTTGAACCCGGCGTTGATGTGCTTCAGCGAGAGGGTGGCGTCGGCAGAGTAGGCGTACTCAACACACCCCACATCCGACGGCATCAGCGTGTCCGCTCCCTCCGCGGCGAAGCTCGTGCAGCCCGACCAGCCGTCAAAGGCCGCCACCGGATCCGTCGGACCCGGATGTGCCGGCATCTGGTGTTTGTCAGCGCAGGTGAGAGAGACGAGACAGGCCGCGCCGAGCGCACCGGCGGCAACCAGCATGCGGGCATTCGAGGGAGCGTTCATGATGCGCATCACCTCCAGGTTTCGTGACCCGTATCAGGATCACCAATGAGGCGCTGATGCCCGTTGTGCACGGCGTCGATATGATAACACATTCGAAGAAACCCTGCAACACGGTCCGTGGTTTCTGTCGCCCGTGATCGGCGGCACGGAGCGACCATCCTGGTTCGCCTGCCGGCGGGGGTGTGGCCAATGGCCTGCGCGGATCACGACATGGATGCGGTCAGGCGGAGCACCTCTCCCGTGTTCACCGCACGGTGTGCCAGGAGTCCGCGCGCTCCTGGCGAGCGCTGCGGGAAAGAAATCCCCGACACGAGTCAAACAACCCTCCAGGCGGATCAAGCCGGAATGCTGCCTCCGCCAGTGTCTGCATCTGTCCCTCTCCAGAGAGAGTGCACTTGGGTTACGAGACGTGCAACCTGCACGCACGAGACGTGCGACCGTTGAGCGGCGTCACGCCGGGCGTCGAGGAGCGGAGCGACCATCTGCCGCGGTCAAACGAGACCCTTCACGTCGCTCCGGCGCGACTGGACTCGTTCACACGAGCGCACCTGCCAGGCGGCCGGATGCGGGGGTGCTGCCGCGGTCTCCGTTCTGGGCGGCGGGCCCCGGATGGCCCCCGCCCCGGATCACCGCTCTTCGTGATACTCTTCTTCGGTATTGGTAGACCAGATATTGTCTTTGCACGAGTGCCCGGCGATCAGATTGTCGACCGCCGTCATGGCAGTGAGCATGGAGTGATCCTGATTGTTGTAGCGGTGCATGCCGTTGCGACCGAGCAGGAAGAGGTTCTCGAAACCGTCGAGGCAGGCCTTGACGGTCTCGAACTCCCCATAGGTGCCGAAATAGGCGGGGTAGGTTTTCGGCATTCGCACCACAACGGTGTCGAGGACATCCCGTCTGTCTGCGAATCCGAGGCTGCACATCTCCGCGACGGCACGCGTCGCGATCTCCTCATCCGCCAGACGCCAGAAGTCGTCGCCCTCGGTGCAGAAGTACTCCAAGCCCAGCCAGACGGTGCGCGGGTCAGCGACAAGATAGGGGCTCCAGTTGTTGAATACCTGGATCCGCCCGAGACGCACATCGGACTCCTGGACGTAGATCCACGTGTCGGGGATGATGTCGTTGAGCGTCTTCATGCGGCCGCTGTTGCGGACCAAGAGCCGCCGCAGCAACAGGCCGACCGTCACGAAGTCGCGGTACACCAAACCACCGGCGATACGCTTCACCTCAGCGGGGATGTCGGCCCGGAGGCCGCTCACCAGATCCCTCACCGGCATGGACGAGAGCACGATGTCCCCGCTGAGGGCGCCAACTTGACCGGTGCGCACGTCCCGCACGCCGAGGGAACGGATCCGGGCGCCATCGGCGGCCAGCGTGACCACCTCGTGATGGAGTCTGATCTCGCCGCCCCTCGTCTGCACGATCCTCGCCACTTCCTCCCACATCTGGCCCGGACCGAGCTTGGGATAGAGGAACTGGCGGATCAGGCTGGTCTCCGTGCCCTTCTGGGCCAGGGATCGATCCCGGGACACTATGCCCTTCACTCCGTCGAGGAGAGCCCGGCCGACGGACAGGCCCTTGACCCTCTGCCCGCCCCACTCCGGGCTGATTCGTGCGCAGGGTACGCCCCAGACCTTCTCGGTGTAGTCACGAAAGAACGTGGCGTAGAGCTCCCGGCCGAACCGATTCACGAAGAAGTCCTCCAGGGAGCGCTCCGGCCTGATGGGCCGTATGCGGGCCTTCCCGTAGCTCGCGACGATTCGGGCCATGCGAAGGAGCCCGAGGTTGCGGACGGTGAGCGGGCTGAGACCCACCGGATAGTCGTAGAACCGCCGCTCGTAGAGGATGCGCGAGACCCTGCTTCGCGCCAGGAGCACGCGGTCTTCGGTCTCAGGATTCGGCGCGCCCGCGAGCGGGGAAAGGGCGACCCGGCGACCCAGCGCGAGGTCGTCGCGAGCGGGCGCGCCCTGAAGGGGGAGAATGCGCTGCCACCATTGCATAATGCGGTCTGACTTCGAGAAGAACCGGTGGCCGCCGATATCGATTCGATTCCCGCGATAGTTCACCGTCTTGGAGATGCCGCCGATGTCTCCGGTCGCCTCCAGCACGATGGGTCGGATGTCGGTGCGATGCGACAGCTCATAGGCCGCCGTGAGCCCCGCGGGCCCTGCCCCGATGATGAGTGCGGTGCGCGGCATCGGGGCTATGCCGGCGCCCGCTCGCGCCACAGGCTCAGCCTGAACCGGATGAGTTCCCCGAAGGCCCGGAAGACCACCGACGGCTTCGCCCCCGTCGGGCTCCCCGCGACCCGGGGGCGGTGCCCGCGAATCGGAACCTCGACGATGCGGAATCCGGCGCGCTTGGCGCGAACCAGGAATTCGGCGCTGAAGGTCGCCCCCCGCGACCGCACCTCGCCGCGCAGTCGTCGGATCACCGGCCGGCGCATGAGTTTGAAGGCGCAGTCGATGTCGCGGGCGGTGTACCCGAAGAGCATCGTGACCAGCAGACTCCACCCTTTGCCGTTGAGGCGGCGCAGGGGGGGGTCGCGCCGCGGCGCACGGTAGCCGACCACCAGATCCGCCGTCGAGGCCCGGTCCAGCAGGTTGCGCACCTCAGCGAGATCGAACTGCCGATCCCCGTCCGTGAAGAAGACCAGATCCTTGGTGGCGCTGTCAAGACCATCGAAGACCGCCGCGCCATATCCCTGATTGACCTGGTGGCGCACCAGCCGCACCTGGGGATGCCGCGCCGCCAGACCGCGGACCACCTCGGCGGTGGCGTCTTTGCTCCCATCGTCCACCACGATGATCTCGACATCATCGGCGAGGAGGCCGATCTCGCGAATGACGTCGTCCACCATGCCCGCGATGTTCTCCGCCTCGTTGTAGGCGGGGATGGCCACGGAGAGGCTCTGTACCGCGCGTTTGGGAGCGACGGGGCGAGGCAGATCCTCGCCGGTTTCTGGTACGAGCACGATCGGTATCCTCGTCTCTCGGGTGGAGGTCATCCGAACGTCAGGCGCCCGGGGATGGGATCATTCGACGCGAGTGAGGCTGGCCTGGACGGCCCATGGCTCCCCGGCACGGCAGGCTACGCGCCGCGGGATGCGGCCTGCACCACGGCTCTCCCCGCAGCGAAGGCGCGCTCATTCAGGGCAACGGTCTTCGGAGGCACCTTCCCGCGGATTGCCTTGAGCCAGGCGTCTTCCGGGAAGTCCACGAACGCCGAAAGGGCGCCCACCATGACGGTGCTGACCGCCTTCACCGAGCCCGCGTCCTCCGCGATCTTCAGCGCGTCCACAGCGTAGACCCGCGAGGCCTTCTCCCGCAACGTCGCCAACGGGTTCACAGGATAGGAGGCCTTCCCGGTGGCCACGATGGGGGGGACGATCACCTGCGTGTTCACGATGACCACGCCGCCGGGACGGAGATCGTGCACCGCCCGCAGGGCCTCGCCCTGTTCGAATCCCAGTAGGATGTCCACCGCGCCTTCCGGCACCATCGGCGAGTGAACGACCGGACCGAATCGAACGTCGCTGGTGACGACGCCGCCTCGCTGGCTCATGCCGTGTACTTCCCGCTTCTTCACCTGCAGCCCCGCATCAAAGGCCGCCTGCGCGATGACCGAAGAGGCAAGCACGCCTCCCTGACCGCCCACGGTCGCCAACCGGATATTGACTATGGTGTTCATCACACTGCCTCCAGATCCACGATGGCGCCCACGGGGCAGACCTGCTGGCACACGGTGCACCCGATGCAGGCGCGAGGATCGATGTACGACTTGCGGCGGCCCTTGTCGGTCAGCTCGTCCGACAGGCTGATGGCGGGACAGCCGACTTTCACGCACGTGTGGCAACCAATGCACTTCCCGTGATCCACCCTGAGCACTTTGTAGTGACGTTTGGTCGGCATCAGGGCGCATGGCCTGCGGGAAATCACCACTGCAACGCCCGGGTGGGCCACCGCCGCCGTCAGCGCCTCTTTGATGCGCGCCACGTCATAGCCGTCCACCACGGCGATGTGCTCGACACCCAAGGCCCGAACCAGGGCCTCGATGTCGGTCTTCGGAGTGGAAGCGCCTTCCAGCGTGCTCTCCACGCCCGGGTTCGGCTGCCCGCCAGTCATGGCGGTGATGCCGTTGTCAAGGATGACGACAGTGAAATCCGCGCCGTTCCATCGGGCGCCCAAGAGAGGAGTGATGCCGGAATGGAGGAACGTGGAGTCACCGAGAATGGCCACCACCGGCGTCTCGGGCCTGGCCACGGTGGCTACGCCGGCCGCCATGCCGATGCTGGCTCCCATGCAGATGCATGCGTGGAGCGCGCTGAGCGGCTCGAGTCCCCCAAGGGTGTAGCACCCGATGTCACCGAATACGTTCGCCTTCATCCGGTTCAGCACGTAGAAGGTCGCCCGGTGCGGGCAGCCCGGGCAGAGCGTCGGGGGCCGAGGCACCCCGGGGACCGGTGCGGCTGCTGCCGTCGGCTCCTTCACGGGGAGGCCCGCCGCTGCCAGACCCTGGGCAACGACGCCCGCGGTGAACTCACCTTCGCGCGGAAAGAACGCCTTGCCTCCCAGAATTGGAATCCCCTCCGCCTTCGTCTGGAGCTCAACATAGGGTTCAAGCTCCTCGCAGACTACCGTCTTGGGATGGTCCGCGACGAACCGCGCGATGCGCCCAAGAGGGAGGGGAAACACCATGCCCAGCTTGAGAATGGGGATGGCCTCCCCCACGACTTCTTTCACGTGGGCGTATGAGACCCCCTCGGTGATGATTCCGAATTCAGGGCGCGTTCCGGCATCCTCACGGGTGAGAGTCGCCGTCTCCGCGTACTCCGTAAGCGCGGGGAGCCGCTCGTGCAATGACCGGTGCCTGAGCTTCCGGAAGTTCGCCGGCAGCACCACGTTGTTGGGGAAGTTGTTCACGTATCCAGCCGGGCGATGCACCATGGGTTCGGCGGTGACCACCGGTGTCTCGGCATGACAGATATTCGTGGTCAACCTCAGCACCACCGGCGTCCTGAAGCGATCGGAGATCTCGAAGGCGGCGCCGACGAAATCATACACTTCCTGGCTGTCCGACGGCGCCAGGATCGGGAGATTGGCGAACAGCCCCATGAACATCCTCGTGTCCTGCTCGTTCTGCGAGCTGTGCGCGCCGGGATCGTCTCCCACCACCAGCACCAGACCGCTGTTGAACGTCGAGGCGAAACTGAGGAGGGGATCAGCGGCCACATTGACGCCGACATGCTTCATCGTGACGATGACCCGCCCACCGGCCATGGATGCCCCCAACGCCTTCTCAACGGCCGTCTTCTCGTTGGTTTCCCACTGGGTCGTGTGGGAACCGGCGATCATTACTAGTGCGTCGAGAATCTCGCTGCTGGGAGTGCCCGGATAGCCGACACCCAGATTGCATCCGAACGTGGCGGCCGCCAGCGCACAGGCCTGGTTGCCGGTCAGCAACAGGCGGGTGCCCGCCGGTGGTATCTGCAGTCGTGTGGCCATCGGAGCTCCTTAGGGTTTACGGTTCACAGTTTACGGTTCACAGTTCACGGTTGCGGGGTGTCGCATCGCGCGGCAGTCGTCACGCTGCCCGAAACACCCCGCGGGGCCGAACGCCCGGCGTCGCGGGGTGCCCGCTCGCACGGAAGCCCGGCCCACGTATGGATGCATAGGCTGCACGCGGACAAGATATCGAATTGCGGATCCTCGGCCACCCTGCCATGGAAGAACTGGAGGAAGTGCCGACAATGTGTTACTTGCCGCGAGCCGCATTGACTGATCACGACCTTGAGGAATCCATGCCCCGCATCGCCATCGTCGACCTCAGCTTCCATTGGCCGCCCACCGGCGGGTCGTGGGTGGACGTCGCCCACGTCGGCAGGGAGCTGACCGCTGCCGGCGCCGACGTGCGGCTATTCGTCCCCCGTCTCGATACCGGCGGTCTGAAGCGGGGAGGCTTGTCCGAACCGCCGCCGGTCGACGTGGAGCAGGTACCGCTGTCCCTGGGAAGATTCACCCTCATCCATCTCCCGGGGATCCTGAGAAAGCGGGTCTTGGCGTGGCAACCGGACTATGTCCTCGTCACCAACACCTTCGCCATGGCGCCGTGGATCGTCCATGCCTTCCGCGACCAGCAGGTGATGCTCCGCGTCTACGGGTACGAAATGCTGTGCCCGTTCTACATGTCGCTGTGGCCGCACGGCAAGGTTGCCCACTGGGCCAGCTCGAACCCGAGCGCCGAGGTCTGCCCTCGGAACTTCCTGGCGAACCCCTCTCACTGCACGTGGTGCGCAATCAGGGGTATCGGCAAGGAGTTGCTGCCCCGATGGATGAACCCTTTCAGCCACGAGTACGTGGCGAGCGGTGGCTTCCTGCCCGTCTACCGCGCAGCCGTGCGACGCGCGTTCGATCATGCGTGCCGCATTCTGGTCTCCAACGACTTCACGGCCCGAATGCTCGTTCCGTGGGCGGACAAGGTGTCCGTGGTTCCCGGCGGCGTTGACACCGCTCGCTTCCAACCTCCCGGCGCCCCCTCCGACACTCCGGTTGTGCTCATGCCGGGGAGAGTCGAGGATCCCCGGAAGGGGTATTCCGTCTTTCGAGACATGGTGCATCGTCTGATCAGCAGCGGACACGACATTCGCGCCCTTGTCACGGACCCTCGCTATGATGGCAACAGCCCCCACATCGCCACCCTGGGGTGGATTCCCTATGCGGACATGCCCCGCACTCTCGGCTCGGCGCGCGTCGTCGTGGTGCCGACCATGTGGCCTGAGCCATTCGGCCTCGTCGCGCTTGAGGCGATGGCATGCGGTGTGCCGGTCGTCGCACACCGCATCGGAGGGCTTGCGCGGCTGGTGAAAGACGGCGTCACGGGATTCCTCGTCGAGCCCGGCGATGTCGACGGCCTTGCGGACAGAGTCGGCATGCTACTCAATGATCCGGCCATGTATGCCCGTTGCTCGCGGGACGCCAGGGAGCATGCCCTGGCGTTTTCCTGGGAGCGCACCGTTGCCGCCCATTATCATTCGCTATTCGGTTTGGACTCAGGGAGTTCATCATGAACGTGCTTATCGGTAACGCGCCATGGTACCGGGACGGCCACTACGGCGTGCGGGCCGGGTCGCGGTGGCCGCATTTCGAGCGGAATGATGCCCGGTACTACCCCTTCCCGTTCTTCATGGGGTACGCCGGCAGCCTGCTGGAACAGCACGGTTTCGACGTGAGGCTGCTTGATGGTGTCGTGGAAAGGATGAACGAGG
Organism: Candidatus Eiseniibacteriota bacterium; assembly: GCA_025453925.1. Classification (GTDB taxonomy): domain Bacteria; phylum JAFGKV01; class JAFGKV01; order JAFGKV01; family JAFGKV01; genus JAFGKV01. Next base: position 7,757 of record JALOPK010000131.1, read on the forward strand.
ACGCCTTCCTGGCCCGTGTGGTTGCCGAGGAGCCCGACCTTATCTTTCTCGAGGTTTCGACGCCAAGCTGGGAAACGGACCGGCGGGTGATCCGCCGCATTCGTGAAGCCTGTCTCAGGGCGCCCATCGTCCTCGGCGGGATTCACGCGTTCATGTTCGATCGGGACTTCTTCCGCTCCACGCCGGAGGTGTTGGCCACCGTCCGAAGCGAGTACGAAGGCGCCTTGCTGGACATCGCGACCCGCCTTCGCGATGGTCGGGAACTCGCCGGCATCCCGGGAGTCACGTGGCGTTCCGGCGACGAGGTCGACACCGGGCCTGACCGGCCCCTGCTGTCCGACCTCGACTCGTTGCCGAGACCCCATCGGAGCCAGTTGCCGATGGATCGATACATCGATGGGTTGCTCGACTTGCCGCAGCCCTGCCTCCAGATGTGGGCGAGCCGTGGTTGTCCGCATCGGTGTTCTTTCTGTGCATGGCCCCAGATCATGTACCAACCCGGGACATACAGGGTCCGCGATCCGGCCCACGTGGTCAGAGAGATGGTGGAGGAAGGCCGCGACAAGGGTTTCGCCTCGGTATACTTCGATGACGATGTCTTCAATGTGGGAGACAGGCGTATGATGCGGCTGGCGGAACTGCTTCGGGACGCGGAGTGGACCTCGCCGTGGGGGATGATGGCCCGGGCGGATACCTGTAGCGAGCGGGTCTACGAGGATTTGCGGCGGGTCGGCCTCGTGGTCGCCAAGTTCGGTGTGGAATCC
>JALOPK010000132.1 GCA_025453925.1 Candidatus Eiseniibacteriota bacterium
GCCCGTGGAGACAGGCTTCGGTCTCGGGGATCGCTGACTGCCGCTATGTACACCCGCAGGAAATCCCTACTGTCTTCCCCGCAGGCCGCCTCGCCTTCGAACAGCGCCCGCTCAGGCTCCACTGGAATGGCGAGGATCGTTGCCGGCGGCGGTACGGCGGTGAGCATGTCCCGCAGTCGTGGATCGGCAGCGAGGAGCCCCAGCGATGCAGACAGGCGCTCTCGCGTCCGCAGTCTGCTCCGTGCGCTCCGCTCCAAGGCATCCCTGCCGAAGAACTCCCTGACAGTGTCGCCCGGCCGGGCCGCGCCTCGATGCTGGGCCAAGCGATCCAAAGCGGTTATTCCCTGCTCCTCAACGAGTGACACACGGCGGTTCATTATCGTCACCGCGCTGATGCCGACGGCTACGGCGAATGCCAGGACCATGGCGAACGCCCACCTGGCAAGGCCCCCTGCCGCGCCGCGCCACGTTGGCGGGCCGGGAGGCGGGATGCGAAGAAACCGCCGGTCACCCGGAAAGAAGGCCGATGTGCTCTCGAGGTAGGACCGATACCCCTCGCCGCAACTGCCCAACATCAAACGCTCTTCCGCCCGCGCCAATGCGTAGTACAGGAAGCACATCGTTACGAATGCAAGCAGAAGGTAGTACCGCGGCCAGAGCAGCAGGAGGCCGAGTCCGACGAGCCCCAATGCGGCGTATTGTGGGTGCCTGACCCACCGGTAGAGCCCGCCCGTGACCGCCCCTCCGCCTCGGAGTTTCTGCCGGTAGACCTGGAATGCTCCGAAGAGGAAGCAGCCGATTCCCAGCAGCGCCAAGGGCGCTCCCGCGGGGTGGTAGGACCGCATGAAGAACGGCTGGAACCACCGGCCGCGGAATCGGAAGAACGGATCCATGGTCACATGGAGCGAGATGTATCCCACGAACGGCAACACCATCCACACGACCTCGGCCAGCAACACCATCATGGCAATGGCCGCCGCCCATCCTCCCGCCTTGCCGGCCCGTTGGAGTTCCCTATGCTCATCCATGGTTTCATGCTCCTTCGGATGGAGGGTCCACTATCGAGATCGCGTCGGCGCCCACTCGCAAGGGTCCGGCCCTCCGCACGGGAAGGACCGGACCCAACTATGCAAAGCGAAGAGATCCTGCAACTATGGCCGGTGCTACCTGGTGCATCAAGTCCGCCGGGAGCCTCGGCGGTGAAGCCGGGGCTCCCACGGGGTCTACTTCACCACCGCCATCCGGATCGTGTGCTCGAAATCACCGGCCTCGAGGCGGCAGAGGTAGGTGCCGCTGGCGAGCCCTCCTGCCTGCCACACGACCTCGTAGCTGCCCGCTTTCAGGCGGCCATCCGTCAGTTTCGTCACAACCCTTCCGGCCAGATCATAGACCCGGAGCGAGACGTCCGCGGCCGTGGGCAGGGCGAACGCGATGGTGGTGCTGCCCGAGAACGGGTTGGGATGGTTCTGCGTCAGCAGGAATTCCCTCGGGAGCGGTCCTCCGGCATCGTCCACCGGGAGTTCTTGCTGAATCTCCAGGTTGTCGATGACCCAGCCCCATCCCGTCACGTAGTCGTCGGCGTAGAGGCGGAACCGGATGAGGATGGTTTCTCCTGCCGCGAAGGTCTCGTGGATGTCGATGGTGCGTTCCCGGAACAGGGACGGGTTCCCGCCCTGTCCGGCATTGTATGAGTTGAGCCAGGCGGCGTCGTCCCGCGCATCATACCCATCCAGCAGGGGCAGCCATGTCGTGCCGTCGCTGCTCCCCTCGACGATGACGTAGTCCCAGAAGTTCGGGTCCCCGAACTCCGAGCCCGGGTCGCCGGGTTCCACGATGGCGATCTCGTCGAAGCGGATGTAGGCGCTGTCCGCGGAGACGATGATTGGCACCAGGAGCCTGTAGATCAGCTCGACGGCATCGGGGTACGGGTGGGCCGTATGGACCGCGGGACTGGTGAACCCCGGCCACTCCCTGACCGTGAACCCGTTCCCCGCGAAATCGGCGGAGGGGTTGTTGAAGTTGTTGGCATACCCCTCCTGCGGCTGCTGCACCGGCGTCACCGACGTCTGACGCTCCGCCGACAGGTAGGCCTCGCCATCGCGGTAGGCGATAGCCTGGACTTCAAGGTTCATGGCCTGGGTCACGGGGTAGCCGGTCGTGACCGTCGTGGTGTCCGCATTGGCCGGCAGGGTGGCGAACACGACGTCGTTTACCAGTACTTGCGTGGAGTCATACGGTGAGCGAAGAGCGACTTCGATTGCCAGTGACCCGTCCACGCCCTGGGCAAGACTTCCAAGCCTCGGCACGCGGGTCACCACCGGAGGCGGCGGGAGTTCGGGGATGCTCACCGTCCAGATGCCCAGACCGTGGGTCGCCGCGACCACCTCGTCGTCGGTGATGTTGAGCTGCCAGATCGACACCGCCGGGATGCCGTTGTCAGCATAGTGCCAGGTCGCGCCATTGTCGATCGACTCGAACAGGCCGATTTCGGTGCCTGCCCACAGGACGTTCGGATCATGCGGCATGACCAGCACGCAATAGGTGGCCACATCGGGGAAGCCGTTGTCGCTTTCCGTTGCACTTCCAAAGCCTGAGATGTCCTGCCATGTCTGGCCGAGATCGGTGGTTCGCAGGATCTTCGGAGCGTCGGCGAACGAGAACATGACAAAGGCGGTCTGCGGGTCGGTGGGGTGCACCGCCAGCCCCGTGATCGCTCCCATGGTCTCCGCCGTGTAGCTGTTCGTCGGCGTGAAGCTGAGCCCACCGTCGGTGGACACGAGAATCCGCGCCGAAAGCTGGGTCGGATCGTTCATCCGTGAGCCTGCCCACACGATCCGCGTGTCGGCGGGCGAGGGCCGCACCTGGGTCATGTTCGTCATGGCCAACTGGCTGGCGGGAATGGGCGCACTCCGCCAGGTGAGCCCGAAGTCATCCGACCGCCAGACACCCGACACGCCGACCGTGTACACCAGATCAGGGTCGCTGTTGGTCTTGCCGACCTTGGTGACGAAGGGCGCATACCCCGCCCCGTTGTCAACCTGGTCACCGACATAGACCCAGCTCGCTCCTCCGTCCGTCGAGCGGAACAACCCGTTGAACTGATAGCCCCCGAGGATCTTGGAGGGGTCTTCGTAGTGCCAGGAGGTTTCATACCCATCACCGCCGATGCGGTACAGCCAATCGCTGGCCGCCGAGGCGTCAACCCCGACCGGAGACTGCCACGTGCCGTTGTCCTGCATGCCGCCGATATACTCGTCGGCGCCGTGCTTCTTGTCCACGCCGTAGAACTGGGTCGTGTTGTAGCCGTTGAGCGTGTTCAGCCAGGTCGTGCCGCCGTCGTCGGAGTAGTAGACGCCGCCGTCGTTGCCGTTGATGATGCGGAATGACCCCGTGGCCTCGTCGATGGGGATGATCGTCAGGTTGTGGTGGTCGACGTGGGTGCCCGTATCGGTGTACGGGTCGTACCCGGAAGAGATTTGTACGAAGGTGGGCACGGGAGCCCCCGTGTCGCCCCAGATGATCGCCAGATCGGAGGTGGGCAGGTTCTGGGGATCCCAAACGCTACCCGGCGCCAGCAGCGGCCAGAACACGTAGGTGTTCTTGTAGAAGAAACCGACATCGTTGGTCATGATGATCGGGTCCGGATTGGTCGCGTCATAGGGCAGGGCGTGGATACAGCAGAAGGTGAGGGAGGGGTCCTGGGGATTTGGCAGCGGCACCAGCTCGAACACACCGTCGCTGTCATGATCGAAGAAGGATACGGCGAGCTGAAGATTGCTGTCCGTGTCCCACACCTGGAACGGCACATCGGTGAGACCCTGGCACGCGGGAGGGTTCTGTCCCGTCGGATCATATGTGAACCGATGACCCTTCTGGAAAAGCCCGGGGCCGAACCGGATCTCGACCGAGGTCCAGTCATCGTCGTCGAGACCGAAAGGCGCGTATGGAATCTGCAAGGCAGCGGCGAAATCGAACCCCGTGCCGACACCGCTGTTGTTGAAGCCGCCCCACGGATACATGGTCATGAATGCATCGGTGCCGTTCTCCTGCACATCGAGGATGCCCTCACTGCTGGTGAACCGCTTCCAGAGGTTGATGCCGCCGAGGAAGACCTCGTCCGGGTCGTAGGGATTCACCGCGATGGTGTTGTCATACCAGCCCTGGGAGCCCAGCCAGTTGGGAACCGAACCGCCTTCGGTATCGAGGTTCACCCACGTGGCCCCGGCGTCCTCGGAGCGGTAGAGCCGCGACCAGAATCCCGTCCTGTCCAGCGCCGCATAGACCACGTCGTGATCGCTGGGCGCCATGGCCAGTTCGAGACGGGTGCCGCCCGTGCTGCTGATGTTGAGCACGGTCGTCCACGTCTCGCCGGCGTCGATGGACTTGATGACCCCCAACGCGTTGACCGAAGCATATTGCACGCTGAAGCTATCCGGATCGGCGATGATGTGCTGGATGCGGCGGAAGCTTGGATCGTCGTAGACGACATACCACGAGTCGCCGCCGTCGATGGACTTGTAGATACGTGAGAGCGGGTTCACGCCGGCGTCGTTCCGGTTTGCCTGGACCGCGGCCAGGAGGATGTTCTCATTGGAGGGATCCACGATGATGCGATTGACCGATGAGAAGGCGACCGAGGCAGGAAGTTGCGCCCATGTCACCCCGCGGTCGGTGGACTTCATGATCCCATCGCCGCGTACGGCATCGATGTTGTAGAAACCCTCGCCTGAACCTGCGTAGAGCACGTTCTGGTTGGAGGGGGCCATGACCATGGCCGCGATGGAGAGGTTCGGCAGGTTGGGTGTCGTGTTCTCCCAAGACTGCCCGGCATCCGTGGTCTTCCAGATGCCGCCGGCCACCGCGCCGGCAAACCAGGTATTGTTCGTCGGATCCGCCGGGTCCACCACGATGGCCCGGGTGCGGCCGCTCACGTTCGCCGGCCCGCGATCGACCCAGTCAAGCCGTGTGCCTTTGTGCGCCCGTGCCCGTGCCTTCTCGAGCTCGATCATCCGGTAGTTGGGCGGGTAGGACGGCGCCGGCTCCGTGCTCCGGGTGCGGATCTCCTGATGGAGGCGGAAAAACTCGCCCGGGTTGTCGAAGCCATGGCTCTTCTTGTCCTTGGTGACGTGGAACCGCTGCCTGAACTCCTTGGTTCTCATCAGATCTGAGGGATACCCCCTGGCCTCGGGGGGATAGGTCTCCAGGGCCGACTTCTTTGTGAGCGACGGATCGTGCGTTCGCAGCATGACCGTCTCATCGGCGGGCTGCCGCGGGACGATGGGCGGCACCTGCAAGACTCCAAGGATCACGAGGCCGCCGAACAGGAGTTTCAACATGGAGTCACCTCCGGAGGGGATGGGTAGGGAGTGAAGAGACGGTCTGGCGTGACGCTACCTTCGGGCGCAGGATAGTGTCCTGATGGACTTCGAAAGACTCGTTGGGCGCTTCCGGGGATTCCGAGCGCAGAGAGAAACGGCGCGATGCCGCGGAGAGAGTTGGGCATACACCCCGGCGCGTTCGCGGCGCGCAGAATGACTCTTTCACAGCTCCGCCCGCGTGCGTGAGGCCACGTCGAACCGATAGCCATACTCTCGAGGCTCGATGCCGGGCACCATCCCCGGCGTGATCACGACCTTGAGGCTGGTCTCGCTTTCCCACTGGACGCGTGCATTCTCCACTGAGTCCTCGAGGATGACCTCATCTGCCTGCAGATCATACACGAAGAACCTGAGGGGACTCGTCGCCTGCCCCGGGCCGACTGGGCTGGCCGATCGAGCCTGGCTGAGGCAGAGTACGTGGGTACGCGACTCGTTGAAGAGGTATTTCGCCGTGCCACCGTAGCGGGATTCAGCGAGGGAGACATACGCGGGGGATGGGGGTTGGAGCGGTGCCGCCACCGCAGGGGCGCCGGGGGCCTGGACACCGGCGGCGGGGTCAGCGGCATGGGGCATGCCGGCAGTCGAGCATCCGCGGGCGAACCCGAGACACACCGCCAACAGCGCCGAGAGGATGGTCGCAGCCATCACCCACACCCTTCTTGACCGGGTCGAAATCCGGGAGGCCATGCCGGGGGGCTTGCAGCCCGACCAGAGCTCTCCCTGTCAGTCCGACGTGACAAGAACGCCACGAGTAGAGCCGTAGCCATTCACAATCATGCTGTGTGCCGCCCTGGCGTCAACGGTGGACGGGCCGGATGGCCCCTGGCTCGTTTCGCCCCGAGCGTCTCGCCGATCGTGCCAAGCACCACCTCCAGATCCCCGGCCTCGGGACCCTCGGGAACGCCAATGAAGGGGAGCGGCACTCCGGCTCCTTTGAACGCGGTGGCCAAGGCCTGCACGAACAGACCATGACCAGGTCTCAGAACTCGCGCGCCATGTTCCAACACCGGCACTTGCGACACACCGCAGCTTGGGCTGCCTTCGACGCCCAAGACGGCGAGCATTGAGTAGCCGGCCGAGGCATAGGCGGAGGCCTCGGACGCCACCGCATCGGCAATCCGCGTGCACACTCCGCGGTAGGCAGGGGTGTCGTATTGATCCACGGTATCGGTCCCCAGCGGTCGAGCCGGCCCCAGATGCACCAGCTCCGGGCACGGCATCTGGACAACCCCGACACCGTGCCGCATCAGCAGCGCAACCAGCGGTTCCACTGCTCCGGGAAAGGCAGCCAGGCCGGCCACCTTGGCGTTCTGGTTCAGCAGGCAGTGGGCTACCACAACAATCTGGGTGCTGCGGATATCGAGGGGTTCGGGGATGTTCACAGGCAACGGTTTGCGGTGCAGAACGGGCTCCAGGCCTCGTCTCCCGCGCGGGGTTGGAGGCAGGGGCAGTCTCCCCGCGACTCGGTTGGTTCGTCACGCGTGGCCATGCCCTACCTCCGGCTCACCCGGGACCATTGGCGAATCACCTTGTCGACATCGTCGCGAATCATGTCGCGGGCGTCGCGCTGGTCGTGGCCGCGCATCAGCAGTGCATCGTACGACGTCTCGTGGTGACGGATGTGCGCAATCACTGCCAGATGGACCGCCTCATCGTCCAGCCGCTTGGCCGCCGCACTTCGCCCGACGCGGCCGCTGTACTTGTTGCAGGCGTGTCTCGCGATCTCGCGGTCGCGCCCCGCGGGGCAGCCCGGATAGATCTCGCGAATCTGCGCCGCGAATTGCCCGATGTAGGCATCGTCCAGCTCCGCGCGCCGATCGGCGGCCCTGGCCCGTCGGGACTCCCGCGCGCCGGCGTCGGCCTCACACTCCCCCTCGGCGCGGGCCAAGGCGTGCTCTTCCACCAGCAACCCCTGGCGTTCATAGCGCTTTCTGGTTCGACTCCACTGCACGACGACCGCGGTCAATCCGGAGTGTTTGCGAGCTCGCCGCGTCAGGGCGGCGTCGCCGGAGGGGAGGAACACCAGATGATCGAGGTCGGCGCAACTGAGGCAAGCGGCCCCTCGGTCTTTGCCGCGAAGGGTGATCCACGCACCGCGGCCCAGTTCGGTGCCGCATTCGTCGCAACGCGAATCCCCGCGGGCCATGAAGACTGTCAGTTCCGGCTGAAAAATCTGGCCGGACCTTGCCGGCTCCGCGTGCGTCGTGGGCGACCGCGCGGAGTCCATGTTACTCGGCATCATCACGTCCTCGGTGCCGACACGCACGACGCGCCCCCGGGCCGCCCGGATGCTACCGGGTGATCTTGTGCTCCGGGAAGTCCACGGGCACGCTGAACCGCACTCTGCTGTGCACCGGACCGGATGACTCCATCGTGGTCTTCGGCCCCGACCCGCCGAGGAGCACTTCGATGGTCCCCTTGCTCGCGGCAAGGGCGAGATCGAACTCGACTTCGCGGGTGAAGGCGTTGCTCGTACCCGACTCGTAGGTCGGATTGATCCGGGCGCCTCTGTCGGGCGCGTTCTGTTGGGCCTCATGGACGCCGGCGATCACCTGCATCAGCGTCTCAGCGACAAAATCCTTCAGTATCATTGGTCCTCCATCGCGTCCTCGGCGACGTATCTCGTGATGTCGCCGGGCAGATCCCGCTTCGGCGCACGTCCCTACGCGCGTCCATATCCCAGGTGCACGCGCATCCCAACACTGCGGGATGCGCCTTCCAGGCCGATGAACATGGGACTTCCGCTTCTCCGGTCAAGCGCGGCACGATGGGCACGGTCACCACGCGATGCGGGATGGCGGGAGAGAGGCCATGCGGGCGAGAAGGGGCGGCGTCGGCAGGGCATTCCGCGCCGCTGGCTGTGATGAAACTACACAGCATCGGTCTGACGGCGTAGATTACCGGAGCAAAGCTCTCGTGGCCGCTCTCTGCCTGGTGCGTATGTGCCATCACTTCGACCGGGAGAACCCATGGCGTCCTCGGACCCTTGCCGTTCAATCCGCATGGCGCTCTTCGTTGCGGCCAATACTCTCTTGCTGGCCATTTCCGGCTATGGCGTCCTCTCGCTCCCCTC
>JALOPK010000133.1 GCA_025453925.1 Candidatus Eiseniibacteriota bacterium
TCTCGATCTCGCGAATGGCGACCAGACAGTCCTGTTCTGATTCCTGGATGACCGCCTGCTGGTCCGGCGTGTACTGGTCAGAGAGGGAGTTGTCGATGATCTCTTGGGTGCCCTCGGTGACCGCGTCCTTCATCGTGTCCGCACACCAGCCAGTAAACCCTTCGAGCAGGGTCGCAACCTTCAGGAAGAGATCGAGTGTGGCCTTCAGAACTTCCCCCTGGTCGTACCAGTATTGGCACCAGTAGGTTGCGGACGCGGTCTCCGCAATCCGGTCCACCAGCGCAGCCTCGGCCTGCGTCACCCTCTCCCCGCGCGACATCAGCAGTTGTGCCCCTTGCGTCAGAGCTTCCTGGACCTGCGGCGCGGGGATTCGTGCGGCCGCGTTCGCCAAGAGCACCGTCGCTGCCTCGAACTCTGCGATCCGAGTCAGGCGATTTCCAATGCGCGCACTGTCTCCTCTGTCTGGCGGAGAGCCTCTTCCTGCCCCGGCGTTGCCGGGTAGTCCGCCATCGCGCCGCGAAACCGGATCATGGCCTCGACCTCCGCGCTGCTCGCCACGGTGAGCACCTGCGCCCATGCGTCAATGGAGGCGGTCGTCTCAATCACCTCGAACGATTCCTCGGCAACCTCATCAACGCCTTCGCCGTAGACAATGGCCCGCCACGTTCCCGCCGCGTCCAACGGGGGCGAACTCCAGGAGAATCGGCCCTCTTCATCGCGGCTCGCGGCGCCGTTCACGGCAGCCTGATCGACGCCTTCAGGGGGTGGGAGCAGCGTCAGGTTCAGGTCGTGGGAACTGATGGACGGCGCATGCCATCCGATGACCGTGACCGGCGGCCCCCGGACCGCAGGGCAGGCGTGATCGCGAATTGAATGAACCGTACTTCATACGCCACGGCAGTCCCCGGCGTCTTGCTCAAGAGAACGAGAGCCAGGAGACATCCCCAGGGTCCGAAGCCCACAGACCCGTGCTTCGACCCCCACGGACCGTTCCGGTACATCCTCGCGCCCCGGCCGCCCAAATCAGGGTGCGTCCCTGGTTTCCGAGTCCTGTGGCGAGAGGTGATGGGGAGATTCAATCATGGCCTGATACCGTCTCTCGACGGTGAAGACGGTGAATCCGAATCCGAGCATGACGGCGGTGGTCACGAAGCACCCCCGCACCGCAAGCGGCAGCGCGGCAGCCACGAGCTCGACGGTGCCGCGTTCCAGCGCGCCCTTCTCGATCCGGGTGGCGACGAAAAGGGGGTTGACCAGCGCGGGGGAACTGACGAAGAGCCCTGAGAGGAGCGCCACGAGCGGGAACAGAGAGATCCCCCCGCGGTCTTCCACGATCGGGCCGTCCGCGCCCGGTTCTACAGGAACCTCAGGTCGTCTTCACGCATCGTGGGGTTCCTCCTTCCTGGACGTCATCGGTGCGCGGATCACCACCAGTCGGCGGCGGCATGGCCGCTCGCGGGGCGGAGCGACGACACCGGGGTCGACTGTGGCAATGCTGGAATGATCCACCGCGACTCAGCCGTGAGTGGGGCCTCTGGGTGAGGGCGCTCTCTGGTTTCTTGGGGCGGCGAGTATGGGCCGGTGGCAACCGGCCACTTGCCGTCGGAGGGGTGACCTTCCCTGGCCGCCCGACAGGGCCGGATTCGGTATGGCTCTCGGCATCGTGGTTGACACACGATCCGTGGATGCACCTGCGAGGGGGATGACGACAGCGATTGGTGAGCCGACCCACGTACTCTCACACAAAGCAGCAGACGACGCCGTGGCGCTGACCACGAAGGCGAAGGGGTTCGTGCGGCTTGACCGTTCGGCGGCTCGGCTCCTTCTTGCGAGCAGTGTCGTGCGTCCGCCGGTCCCGCGGGTACCGTGATCCCCGGAATTCGAGGAGGCGTGGTCGTGAAGGATGAGTATCCTCAACATGAGGCCAACCGTGCGATGTGGAACGCGCAGGCCACGGCATGGGCGAGGGGAACGGACGCTCGCGGTCTCTGGCGTCGGTGCCACCAGGATCCCTCGCTGGCGCTTTGCCCCACGGAGCGCGCCTTGCTCGGCACCATCGCCGGCCGCGAGACGTGCGTACTGGGCAGTGGCGACAATGAAGCAGTGTTCGCGCTGGCGGGAATGGGAGCCCTGGTCACGTCGGTAGACATCTCGGACGCCCAACTGGATATCGCCCGCGCCCGGGCCGAGAGCTTGAGCCTCGAGGTGCGTTTCGTGCGGTCGGATGTCTGTATCCTCACTGATCTGGCGGACGAGAGCTTCGACGTCGTGTACACCGGTGGCCACATCTCGGTCTGGATCTCTGACCTCCGCCGCTACTACGCCGAAGCCGTGCGCATCCTGAGGCCACACGGGCTTTTCCTCGTCAACGACTACCATCCCACTCGGCGGATGTGGCATGACAGCCAGGGCCCTGCGCCCGCGCACCGGTACTTCGACCGTGGTCCCTACCGCTATGTCTCCGAAGAAGGTCTGCCTCAATACGAGTACCATTGGACCACGACCGATCATGTCCAAGCGATGCTGGATGCGGGTTGCACGCTGGTGAAGATCGAGGAGGACGGGGAGGGTGAGGAGGAGGGTGCCCATGCTGCGATGGTCCCCGCGGACCTCCCCCGCTCCCTGTTGCTCGGGGGCCGGAAGATGGGCGGGGGTGCTGTCGATCGTCCCGAGCCGGAATCGAGGGGTGCACCGTGCCGATGATCCGGTTCTTCCGGCGTGGCGACACCTCACCGTGGACTATTCAGGAGGCGGCGTGAATCCCCCGCGTGGGCTGGCCCACAACAGGAGGCCTGCATGATGGAACCGAATCATGTCGCGGAACTGTGCCGAGCGTTGTCGGTGAAGGATCTCCTGCGTGCGACGACGGTGGACGCGGAGGACTATGAGCCGGCTTTCCACGCCGCGGCGCAGCGGGAGCTTTCCCGACGCGGGCATGAGGTGGCCACCACCAAGAGTCGTGCCAGGCTGATCTACCCTGACGGGACGACTCTTGAGGTCAACGTTGAGGACATCGACGCGATGTTGCCCCGCGAGTTCGCCGAGGGGGCGATGGTGGGCATCGAGAACTGTGTCGATGATGTCCTGGTGTTTCAGCGACATCGCACCCAGTGGGTTGCGCACCACGCGGCTCACAACGGCCACAAGGGCTCGTGGATTTGCCCCTCCGATGAGGCGATGCACGCCGCCGCGAGGGGGTTCGCAAGGCTGGAGGATTGGCATTGCGGGCTCGTCGGGGACGTCCCGCTTTCTGACTGGGTCGTGATCGAACCCTCCTGCGGGACGCGCTACGTTCAGCGTGCAATGGAGGCGATGGAAGCTGAGGGCATTGACGCCCGCGCCGTGCCGGCTCCTCCCCGTTCACTGTGTCGGGGGGCGTGCATCGAGGTGCCCGGGTATGTACTCATGGTTCCAGTGGCGGACGAGGAGCGATCCCGGGCCGTCCTCGCAACGTTTTCCGAGGTGGTCGCGGGCCTCCATTCACAGGCAGCGCTCCATGCGGAGCGGGCCGAGGCCGTCGAGGAGCTGGCCGCCTACGAAGAAATCCTGGCACTGGCGCCGGAGGACCAGGTGGCCCTGTTCAATCGCGGAGTACTGCTCATGGAAACAGGGCGCCACGAAGAGGCCCTCGACTGTCTAGTTCCGCTGATCGGCAGGGTCGAGGACGATACGTTGGCGGACATCCATCACCATCTCCAGGGAATCTCCCGACGTGCGCCGTCCATTCCCGTGTTCCATGCGATGGCGGACATCGAGCGGGTGCGGGGAGACGTTGATGCCGTCCGCCGGCATCTGGAGGACGCCCTTCGGATGGACGCGAATGACGCGATGACCCACCTGACCCTCGCCTATCTGTTCTATGAAGATGCCGGATCTGACACCGAGTCGGCATCACACTTCCGGAGATACCTTGATCTTGTTCCTGACGCCGATGACCGGGAGGTCATCGAGACGATTTTGGAGGGGATGGACGGGCGGTAGCACCGACAGCGCGGTCCGTGACGGGTACCCACTCTGGGTTCTGAGAGGGAGAGGTAGGGATGACTGTTCCATTTCCGCTGGCTGCGGCGGTGGTCGTGATCATCGCGTGGTTGGTGATTCGCGCCCGTGGCGTGCGCACGGAACACCAGACACGGCGTTCGGGAATCCACCGGGAGTCACCCACGGTCCTGCGTCCGGCCGAAGTCCCTTGCGTACCGGCAGCGGCAGAAGATCACTTGAAGGATCTCCTCTCGCGCCGGAAGAAGATCGCCGCCATCAAACTGGTTCGCGAGGCCACCGGGTGGGGGCTGAAGCATGCCAAGGCGTACGTCGAATGGCGGATGGATCCGCGGCGTCCGATGCCCGACATCGCGCCTTCTCACGCTCCCGCGCAGGCAGCCCCCGAGGACCTCGATGCCGAGGTCCGGCGCCTCGTGTCGGCCGGGTGCCGCCTCGACGCCGTGAGGCATGTGGTGGATCGCACAGGCTGGCCTCTCAAGAAAGCGGTGGGCTATGTGACAGACCTGGACCATCCCGATGAATCCCATTGAGCCCCATCAGGCTGACCTGCGTCGTGTCACGCATTCGACTGAGTCAGAGCATGGATAGACTGACTATGCAGGTGACTATTCTAACATTAGAATAGTCACCTGCATGCTCCACTCCCCGCGAGCCGCCGGCCCACGCCGCGGCGAATGGCCAGGGCGGATCTCCCGCAGCCGAATCCAGAGGGTGTTCCGCGGAGGTGGCCTTCCGGGCGGACGGAGGCGGCGAAGGTGGGGGATCGAGAGTGGTCATCCTTCACCCAGCAGATCGCTGGGGGGCTTGACCTGCCTGAGTCAACCGGTTTCTTGAGGTTCCTCCGGGAGCTGGCACACCATCGGGAGGCATCAAGATGGCCGCAGGCGAGACGGAGATGACTTTCGCATCACAGGATGCACGTTCTGAGGGGGCGTCGGGACCCCCGTCAACCCGCTTCCCTGGACGAAGCTCGCCGCAGCACGAGGTGGCATTCCCGGGACGCATCGCTCCGGTTCTCCCTTCGCAACCAACCGTCTGCAACTTCCTCCTGCGCATGGCCTCGCGCCCGGGGCGCGCCGCGGGCATTGCGCCGCGCTCTTGGTCTCGTGCACTGGCCCTTGTGATCCCCTTCCAGGTCGCTGTTTCGCCGTCGTGGGCTGACCCTGCGCTCTCCGGGGGCGGCGCATTCCCGTCGCCGCCCCTTTCTCTCGGTCAGCCGCCGAGAGTGACCGTCGGCTGGGGGCCGAGCGCGGGGTACTCACTCAGTCGTGAAACCCTGGAGGGACGACTCACCGTCACCGTCTCCGGCGAAGCGCTTCTTCCTCACTTCGGCATCGCCCAGCTCTCCGTGGAGGGCGAGGTGATCGGCAGGGAGTCGCCATTGGACTACGCCGTGGCGACGTACGCGAAGCTCCCCTGGATCAGGGCGGGGGTCGAGTACCGGCTCGACACCCGGGCGTTTACTCCGGCATTCTCAATTTCGATCGTGCCACGGCGGGGCGGGCTTCTCGGTCAGGGGGACGTCCTTCGAATCGACTACCGTTCCCGTGACCGCACCGTCCTGGCGGGGATCTCCTTCAGCCGGCTGTTCGCCACGTACCGGCGCGGCCGGCCGGCCGACGAGTATGCGAAGGTGCCACGCGGCGGCGTCCCTTCTGCGCCCCGTGGCGGCCGGTCTCCGCTCCTGAGCCCCCAGATCGAGTTTTGTGTCAGGCGCATCGAGGATTCGATGGAGCGACTGGACGGGTTCCTGACGCCGCACTTCACACCGGGGGACGACTTCGCGAAGAACGCGGCACAGTACCGGGCCCAGATCCGGGACGAGGGTCGCTCATTCGCGGGGGAAGATGCGACATATCACGCGGAGATGGTCAACGCCTTCACCCTTGCCGCCGAAGGCGACGGAGAACTCGGGCGGGCTATGGCTGACCGGGCCGAGTGTCTCCTCCTCAATCATGTTGTTCTTCCGTTCAACCGGCTCTTCGGGCAGAACAAGCGACCACATCGAGTAGGAGGATATCTTCGCGTTGCCCTGCGGGAGTTCGACGCCTATCTGGACAGCGTGGCGTCAAGCCCCGGCACCTGCGCGAGAAACAGCGGCCCCGCCGGGGCGCGGGAGGTGTTCCGGCGCGTCCTCGCGCAGGTCGACGAGGTCGCGCTGCATGGACGGTCGCGGTGGCTCCAGCGACATCTGTTCTGGCTCCACCAGTCCCGTTTGGTCTGGCTGCCGCTGAACTACGGCCTCCGCCCGGAGCAGTACGACACCCAGGAGGAGTGGAACGGGATCCTCGAGTCGGTTTCCGGAATCCGATTCACGAATGCCAACCGCATCGTCTACCTGGTCAACGAGCAGTTCCATCCTGAACTGAAGCGGATGATCAGAGAAACGGAATCGTATCACGTGCTGTGGTTGCACGATCTCCGCGGGCGCCACGGCAAGGGTGAGACCGATGCCATCGGATGGGATCTGGTGATCGACGGCTACCTTCCGGCTTTCCTCCAGGCGCTGCACGACGTGGAGGCAGGTCTGCGGACGGGCCTTCCGCAGTTTATGATCTTCCTCGATGAGCTCTACTATCAGGAGAACCGCTCACGGGAAATCATCACTTTCCTGGAGAACCCCCTCGAGGAAGCCGTTCCCGATCTGAAAGACGGGGAGATCCGGCGGTGCGTCACATCGATGCAGCGGGCTCTTGCGTCGGCCGCTGCGCACTCCCCCGCGCTCGCCTCGCTGACGCCCCGGGAGATCCGAGATCTTTTCCGGGTTCACGTGAGCGTGACCAACCAGTATGATCCCGCCTTCGGCGCCGACGCGACCATGCGTGATCATCGTAAGATCGCCTTTTGCGACGTCAGCGAGGACGATCCGGGTTCCGGTGAGGGGATCTTCACGGGCAAGGGCGTCGGAGAGCACTATGAAGGGGGGGAGTGGGAAGATCGGAGCGTGCTCGTCCAAGGTCCCGCCTTGCTGACCGTCAAACATGCTGCCGGGAGAATGCTCCGCGGGCAGGGTGTGCGGGCATGCGACCTCCCTCTTTGCCTTCGCGAACGCCCGGTGCCTGCGGACTACGAACGGCTTTGCCGGAGTCTTCGGCAACAGGGTTGGCGCAGTTCGGTCTCCCTGGCGATGAACGACACCGGGCACGGCCTGAAGCAATGCACCGCTCTCAAGGCGGCCATCTACAACCTCGCTGTTCCGGGCGGCACGCTTCTGTCCTTCGATTCGCTGTGGATCAGCGAGTACTGGGCCAGTATGCTCATCGGCGCCGCGCTCAGAGGAGTCCGCGTCTACACCGTGACGCCGGCGCCCGGGCACGCGCCCAGCAGTGCCGTGCCGACCATGATCCTCCTGCGGGAGACCCAGGATCTCTTCTTCCGGGCCAGGGAGTTCTTCGCCGATGAAATCGCCGGGCGTGGCGGAGCCCTCCACACGGGTTTCTACACTCTCGACGCTCCGGTCACGTCCTTCGAGGCGCGGGTGGATGCCCTTCGGGAGGGACTGCGGCGCAATCCGCACGTGCCGCACGGGCCAGCCGGGCAGGATGCTATCCTGACCGGCCTCGACACCGTGGTGAGAGCGGTCCGCCGGGCAACCGGATCCGGACCCTGCCCTGGCATTCCGCGGGCCCACCTTCCGTATCTGCACCTCAAGGCGCAGTACTACGCGTCTGTGCCGATCGACGATTTGCTTTCCTCCCGTGGGTGGTCATGGGCCGTCCGCCAGCACTGGACGATCCGTCACGCGCAACTCGCTGGCTGTCCGGCCCCGGCCCTCGTTCCTGATGGGCTCTTGCTGGACGAGCCGGGCGACGACGGGCGCACGCGCGAGGAGGTCGGCGCCGAGGGATCCGCCGTCGCAGGCGCGGCCCACATCCAGTCCTGGCTGATCGGGTCACAGAATCAGGATCGGCGATCGATGATGCTGGACGGCGAGGTCATGGTGGCCGTTTCAGGGTTAGACAGCGCGGTCGCTCTGCCGGACTTTGTCTTCCTTCTGGCAACCGCGGTCTGGCCCGGGAATCGAGCTGCCTTCGCCGAGGTGTTCCCCGAGATCGAAGGGCCGGGGTTCCTCAAGCGGGCGGTCCGATACCTCAAAGATCAGATTTGACGCGCGCCGTCCACGCACCGGCACCGCGCGACAGTAGTCAACGGGGCCGGGCAAGGAGTGAAGCGCGGAGCAAGGTCAGGAACCCTGCGGCATCCCGGGGAGGCCCATGGCGAGGGCAAGCTCGGGGAGATCGACCCAGATCCGGTCGGTCATCCGGCGAACGTGCTGGCGAATGTCCCATTGGGCATGACGGTCAAGACGCAGCATGGCCAACTGGTGGAAGGCCCGGGCGTTGAGTATGAGTACCACCTCTCGACGGTGTGCATTGAGCAGCGCGTACGCAGCCGCGGCGGGATGCTGCCCTTTGATGGCGAGGGCAAGCTCCTCCG
>JALOPK010000134.1 GCA_025453925.1 Candidatus Eiseniibacteriota bacterium
CGAAGGGGCTCTCCTGGGATGCCCGCATACCGTACCATGATCTGCTCCACCCCGCGAAGGACTATCGGCTCGAGGGTCGTGTCTGTCGCAGGTCACCGGGTCGAGGAGCACCCCGGGCGCGGCCCCTGCCGATTCCCGATGCAACCTGCCTGGGATGCAGCGGCGAGACGTTCGGGGCCGCGACGTCTGCACGGAAAGGATTTCAGGGCAGCGTACTCCGCATGGCAATCTAAGCCTAACAAGAAGGTCCGAGGTATGAACGCATGATATCGTTGAGCACCAGAATCTCCGCGGTGACCGTGTTCCCTGATCGCGCGCGGGTCCTGCGCACGGGAACGCTTCACGTCGAGGTGGGCCGGCAGGTGCTGCGGGTGGGCCCGCTCCCGCTGGCGATGGACCCGGAATCCGTGCGCCTGAGCGCCCACGGTTCGGCGACATGCACGCTGCACGGGGTGGAAGTACGAAAGGAAACCTACACGGAATCCCCGGCGGAAGAGGTGCGTGAGCTCGAGCGTGAGATCGAATTGCTCGAGACTCGGGTCGCCGAGGTAGAGGCGCAGCTTGCCCTTGCAAAGGAGGAGCGGGCGGCGCTGACTGCCGTTTTTCAGAGTTCCGAAACCCTGGCGCGGGGGATTGCATTCGGGAAGCTGGAGCCTGATGCGCACCTCAATCTGGTCGAACGCCTGTGCGCGAGATGTGCCGAGCTTGACGCGCACCAGCGGGAGTTGGGCATCACGCGACGTGAGCTTGAGAGGGCTCTCCAGAAGCCCCGGCGGGAGATCGAACGTCTGCAGAGCGCGGCGACCGTGGAGCGGTATCTCGCTGTGGTCGAGGTCGAGGCTGCATGCGCGGGAGATCTCGTCGTGGAGTTGTCGTCGTTGGTGCGCGGGGCCTCATGGTCGGCGCTGTATGACTTTCGGATCACAGAGGGCGACGAGCCAATGCTGGGAGTGGGATACCTGGGTCAGGTAGTCCAGGAGACCGGCGAATCGTGGGACGGAATTGAGCTGGTGCTCTCCACCGCCCGCCCGTCACGCTCGGCGGCGCTCCCGGAACTGAAGCCATGGTACGTCGCACCACGGCGCCCGAGGATTGAGGAGATGGACAGGGCGGCCAAGGCGCGTCCACAGGCGTTGGCCGCAGGATCCGAACGCACCACCGGCGCCGAACCGGAATCCGCGGCTGGCGAGTCGAACACTGCCGTGGCGGCCGTGGCCACAGTGGAGACGGCGGGCAGTTCGGTGACCTATCGGATCCCGGGCATGGTCACCATCCCGCCAGACGGGTCTTCCCACAAGGTGATGGTGGCCCGCTTCGACCTGCATCCGCAGCTTGACTACATCGCGGTCCCCAGGCTGGCGGAGGAGGTAGTTCGGCGTGCACGGGTGACCAATGAGAGTCCATACGTCTTCCTCGCGGGATCGGCGAATCTGTTCTGCGGTGATGACTTCATCGGGCGGGCATCCATGGACCATGTGCCGCAAGGCGGGAAGATCGAGCTCTTCCTGGGGGTGTGCGATCAGATCCTGGTGACGCGCGAGCTGAGCAGGCGGGACGTTGACCGCACGTTCATCGGCAACCGCAGGGCATTGTCTATGGGCTACAGGATGAAGGTTGAGAACCTCCTGGATTCCCCCGTGCTGGTGGTACTCCGGGATCAGCTTCCGGTGCCACGGGATGAGGAGATAAAGGTGAAGCTGGAAGCCGTCGACCCGCAGCCGACACGCCACGATGACCTCGGCCTTCTCACCTGGGACCTCTCGATCCCCGGGCGTAGCGCAAGGGTTGTTACGTGGGAGTTCGCCGTCGAGCATCCCCGCCAGATGGAGGTCGTCGGGCTCGACTGAACGGGCTCCGCATCGGGCAGTGCGACGGCAGTCGCCCTTGACCGCCGTTGTACTCCGAACAGCCTCGATGCTCGATCGGCGGGGAATCCCCGCGGACAGCTGCCTTCCTCGATTGTCGTCGTGCTCAGTCGCCCCGCTGGTTGCAGTGCGTGTTGAACGGATGGTGCTGCGTGCTCAGGCCGCTGGAGTGCCGGCCATCAGCCGCATGCCAGTGCGTGTCGGGGGTGGCGGACGGACGACCGGAGTGCCGGCAGCGCGATCGGCTCGTGACGGCCCGGCTTGCCACAGGGACCAGGAATCCGCTACGTGGGCCCTTCCACCAGTCGACGCGGATCACACGTCTGAGGAGTCGGCGCCATGGGCACCGTTCTTACCGCAAGCATCATCCTGCTGACCCTGGCGGGGGTCGCCGTAGGGCGCTTCCCCGGGCTGCGAATGAACCGTGCGACGATCGCCCTCGTGGGGGCGGTGGCGCTGGTGCTCATCGGCGCTCTCTCCCTGGAACAGGCGTATGCCGCTCTGGATCTCAACACCCTGGTGTTGTTGTTCGCGATGATGGTACTGAACGTCAACCTGAGCATGTGCGGGTTCTTCCAGCTCCTTGCCACGCGAATCCTCCGATGGGCACGAACCCCTCGCCAGCTTCTTGCGCTTGTCATTATGGCCTCCGGTGTGCTCTCCGCTCTTTTCCTCAACGACACGGTCGTGCTCATGTTCACGCCGCTCGTCGTGGAGGTCGCCGTTCAGGTCGGCAGGAGTCCCATCCCGTACCTGATGGCCCTGGCGACGGCGGCGAACATCGGTTCCACCGCCACCATAATCGGAAACCCTCAGAATATGCTCATCGGCATCTCATCGGGGATCCCCTTCGCACGGTTCACGGGCTTCCTTTTTCCGGTCGCGCTGGCGGGCCTGGGGCTGGCCTGGTCGGTAGTGTTCATGGTCTACCGCTCGGAGTTCCGGTCCGAGCGGTTTCCGGCCGGCCTCAATCTCCCTGTGCGGGTGTACCGCCCGCTGCTCCGCAAGAGTCTGATCGCGTCCGCAATCATGCTCATTGCGCTGCTGGCGGGGATGCCGATCCCTCTGGCGGCTCTTTCCGCGGCGTCTATCCTGCTCGTGACTCGTCGCCTCAAGCCCGAACGGGTCTTTCGGGAGATCGACTGGTCGCTCCTCGTATTCTTCTCGGGGCTGTTTGTCGTGACGGGCGCACTGGAGACCAGTGGTCTGAGCAGGGGCATTTTCGGGGTGCTTGGCCACCTCGGGCACGGCGTCTGGGGTCTCACGGCCGGCTCGGCCGCGCTCAGCAACCTGATCTCCAATGTCCCGGCCGTTCTCATGTTTCGTCCGGTGGTGCCGGGTCTTCCGGATGTCGAGCGGTCATGGCTGGTCCTGGCTATGGCCACCACGCTGGCCGGCAATCTCACGCTCCTGGGTTCGGTGGCGAACCTCATCGTTGCGGAATCGGCCAGACGGCACGGCGTGAGATTGAGGTTCCTGGAGTACCTGAAAGCCGGTGTGCCCATCACGATCGTGACGCTCGCCTGGGGAGCCCTTTGGCTCAGCACGAGGTAACCGGAAGAGAGGTAAGACCCCGGCTCTGCCAGAGGTCTCACCGATCCGGGAAAACGGTCCTATCAATCAGCATGGTGGAACGCGACCCGGGATCCCGGGAACACGACTGGACTCCGGCATCCGCGGAAGTGACTTGGTGGGGCCTGTGAAGCAAGGAGAGGGAGAACGTGGTGGTTGCAGGCGGAGGCCGCTTTGAGAGGCCGGCAACCGGCACGCCTCCGTATCTCCCCGGGCGGCAGCCTCCACGGCCAGGCGAGGAGTGTCTCGGCACGATTCTCGCCATTTACCCATCAGGACGCTGCAGGTGTATTCATCACCACGTGTCTGCGACATCGACGACGCTCTGAGACGCGTAGCCACCGCTCAGTCGGCACACGAGCGGCCGGGATGTAGACACCACCAACCCGGCTGCCATTGGGCATATAGGACTCGTCCAATATAGGATATGTCCTATATGCCCTGGCGTTCCCTGAAGTCCATTGGTGAGCGCGGGGTCCGACTCCACTGCTCTCGCTGCCGCCTCGATGAGGCTTCCATGCACAGGCATGTCACGAGGGTCAATCCCCGCCGCGCGGAGTGTGCGCACCCGGATGGCGTGACGCACGAAGCCCCCACCCGGGTCCAGGGCCCGGGCGGGGGCTTCTTTCCACGCGAGACGGGCTATGCCAGTCTCTTCAGCTCCTCAGCTTTGTCCGTCCGCTCCCAGGTGAACTCCGGCAGGGACCGACCGAAGTGACCGTAGGATGCGGTCTTACGGTAGATCGGCCTTCGCAGTTGCAGGTGGTCGATCATGCCCTTTGGCGTGAGGGGGAAGACCTCCCGCACCATGGCGGTGAGCTTGGTGTCGGGCACCACGCCCGTTCCGGCCGTGTCGATCATGATGGACACAGGGTCCGCCACGCCGATGGCGTAGGCCAGCTGAACCAGCGCCTCCCGGGCCAGACCGGCGGCGACCAGGTTCTTTGCCACATACCGGGCCATGTAGGTTGCGGAGCGGTCGACCTTGGTCGGGTCCTTTCCGGAGAATGCGCCGCCGCCGTGGGGCGCCCAGCCGCCATACGTGTCGACGATGATCTTCCGGCCAGTCACGCCCGTGTCGGATTGCGGACCACCGACCACGAACTTCCCGGTCTCGTTCACGAAGAACTTGGTCTTGGCGTCGAGGAGATCCTTGGGCAGGACGGCCAGAGCGACATTCTGGACGATCTCATCCTTCGCGGCCTTAGTGATGAAAGCGTTGTTGCGGGCGGGGTCGAGGATCTCCTCGGTGTGTTGGGCGGCGATCACCACCGTGTCGATACGGACGGGTTTGCCGTCCCGGTACTCAACGGTCACCTGGGATTTGCCATCCGGCCCGAGATACGGGAGGATGTTGGCCCGGCGCACCTCGGCGAGGCGCAGCGTGAGCCGGTGGGCCAGCGTAATGGGCATGGGCATGAGCTCGGGCGTCTCGCTGCACGCGTACCCGACCATGAGGCCCTGATCACCGGCGCCGCCGACCACCACGCCCTGAGCGATGTCCGGCGACTGGCGGCCGATGGCATTGAGGATGCCGCACGTCGAGTAGTTGAACCCATACTTGACGTCGGTGTAGCCGATATCGCGGATGAGATCGCGCACCAGGCTATTGACGTCGACCCATGCCTCCGTCGTGATCTCACCTCCGACGATCACCAGCCCGACGGTGATGAACGACTCGCACGCCACGCGGCTCAGGCCGACGTGGCCCTTTTCGATGTCGTCCTGGAGCACCGCATCGAGCACGGCGTCGGAGATCTGGTCGCACACCTTATCGGGGTGGCCTTCGGTAACGGATTCGGATGTGAACACGCAGTCCCTGGTTGAAACCATTCAACCCTCCTACAACGGTCGGCCGGGGGGCCGGTGACGATACCCACCCGACTGTACGAAATGGACCCACGCCGACCGCCCCTCTGTGGGGCACGGCGACGGAGTCCGGATATGTGAGCTTGACCGACGTGAAACCGCACGACGTGGAGCGCGCAGGCCACACCCGACCACGAGCCCGTCAAGGCCCGTGACGGCCGGCCCAACCCGACCCGCGATCAATGAACGCATGGACGAACCTTGGCCCTGATCCGGCTCTTCTCAGACCGCGGGTGCGCAGCGAATCGTCTACAGACAGGCGCCCGCTCAGGACGATCCCGGCGCGAGCACCTTCTTGAGATGGCCAATCCTCTCCACAGGAGTGGGATCCATGCCTCGGAGCAAACTGGCAAGGTAAGAAACCTGATCTCCGATGTACATCAAGGAGAAAATGCGCTCGAGTTCATGAGTTCCGCGGCTCGCCACGGCGAAGGCGGTTCCGCCGAAGCCCTCGTAGACCGAACCCAGGTAGTCCATGGCGGCACCCTCGGAGTAGGACTGGCCGTGATCTGTCAGAAGGACGAGCACTGTGCCCGCCCGGGCCGCGGCCTCGAGGCCTTCCACCTGATTGTGCAGCATCTCCGGGACTTCGAGAGCAAAACACGGCAGCTTCGCGTTCTCATTGAGCTGCTGTGACCACCTGAGGGCCGGCGCGAGCGAGAGGCCCGCCCCTGCGACAATCACGCACGTGGAGGGGACCGCCCTGGCAATCAGTCCGGGCTCGGTCTCCCACGGGGTGGAGGATCCGATTCCCCGCGCCCATTGCGTTCCAAGGGCGGCGGCCGTCGCTTCGATCTCAGGCCGGGGGTCAGCCACGAGACCGTGCGTCCAGAGTGTCCAGAGGAGCCCCACTACCGCCTGCCCCACGGCGGTACGAGGCGGTTGGCCCGCCGCCATCGCGCGATGGACGAACCCCTGAGAGGCGGCCAGATCCTGGAGTACGCCCCCGGCCGAGACTGAGGCGACGCTGCAGCCCCTCCTGCATGCCTGCTCGAAGCAGGCCAGCGTCTCCCTGGTATTGCCGGAGTAGGAACACGCAACGCACAGCCAGCCCGGGCCTACCCACTCCGGAAGGGTGTCGCCGTGCACCACCATCGCCGGCAGCCTGGCGCGGACCGAGTAGAGAGCAACCTTGGCGGCCATGGCGGACCCGCCCATAGCCGCGGCGACCACCCCGCGATCGGGCATCGGCCCGGCGGCTTCTCCGGGCCAGAATGCGACGGCTCTGCGCATCTGTCCGGGCAAGTCTTCGATCCATGAATGCATCCGTAGTCCCGGGTCCGACGCCGCCCACTGTTCCCGATTCATCAAGGGCATCACGGTGTCTCCATTACCTCGCATGGGTCGCCACCCGTCTGCGCAGCCTCAGGCTCTCGGCCCGGTGCTCGGCGCATAGGCTCCCCACGTCCAGCCCACTGATCCTTCCTTCGCACACCACGTGGCGTCCCGCAACGAAGAGATGTCTGACTTGGGCGGGGGCGCACAGGATGAGGCCAGCGACCGGATCCATGGCGCCGCTGTGGGCCACGTCCGTGATCTCAAAGACCGCCACGTCCGCTGCGAATCCCGGGGTCAACCTCCCCAGGGCACGCTCCCTCCCCAGGCATCGTGCGCCTTCCACCGTGGCCAGCTCCAGGGCATCCCATGCCGAGAAACCGTCGGCCCCCGCGCCGAGCCTGCCGAGCAGGAGCGCCTGCCGCATTTCCAGAAGCAGATGCGACGAGTCGTTGGAGGCCGACCCGTCCACACCGAGGCCGACCGGGCACCGCGCTGCCCGAAGAGCGGGCACCCGCGCGATCCCGCTGGCGAGCCTCATGTTCGAGGTCGGGCAGTGGGCGATGCCGACGCCTGCGTCGCCGAGAGTCCTGATCTCCGCATCCGAGAAGTGGATGCCATGCGCCAACCACGTCCGGGGGCTCAGCCAACCCGTCCGGTGGAGGAGTTCCAGCGGTGTGCAGCCGTAGTGGCGGCGGCAATAGTCCTGTTCATCCTTGGTCTCCGCAAGATGCGTGTGCAGCCGGACGCCCAACTCGGCGGCGAGGGTGGCAGTCGCCTCCATCAGGCGGGGAGTCACCGAGAACGGCGAGCAGGGAGCGAGGGCAACCTGGACCATACCGAAGGGATCGGGATCATGGTAGTCTTCCACGACCCGGCGGCAATCGGCAAGGATCACCGCCTCGTCCTGAACCACCGAATCCGGTGGCAGGCCCCCCGCCCGGGTCCCCAGACTCATGCTGCCCCGCGTCGCGACGAACCGCATCCCGAGGTTCTTGGCCACCTCGATCTGCGCGTCGATGAGACGCGGCTCGGCGTCGCAGGGGAACACGTAGTGATGATCGGATGTGGTGGTGCAGCCCGAGAGAAACAACTCCGCCATGGCCAAGGCCGTCCCCAGGCGGACTGAGTGGGCGGTGATTCCCTCCCAGACCGGGTAGAGCGCACGGAGCCACGGGAAGAGCGTGGCATCCACCGAGGGTGGATACGCGCGGGTGAGGGTCTGATAGAAGTGATGGTGGGTATTGACCAGCCCAGGGGTCACGACGCACCCCGAGGCATCCACGGTCAGCGCATCGGGCAATGCGGGGGGAGCCCCCTCTCCGATACTGTGCACTTGTGACCCCTCGAGCACCACATAGCCCGAGCGAATCACGTGTCTGCTTTCCATCGTGACCAGGGCATCGGCATTGGCGATGATGACCGGTCTCATGAGGTCCTCCGGGTTAGTCAGCCATGGGGATGTTGCGTGGCCGCACGCCATGTCTATAATGTCCCAATGTACACGACTCGCCGGAGAGATGCGAGAGCTGGTTTAATCGGCGCGATTGGAAATCGCGTGAGCCCCGAAAGGGGCTCCGAGGGTTCGAATCCCTCTCTCTCCGCCACACCCGAGCCCGCGGCCCCGGGAACGCCGGGGCTGTTTTTCTATTGAGCGCCCCGGCTCTCCGTGGGCTTCTGATCCAGGATGCGCACACCGAGGATCACTCCAACGGGCTGATTTCCCTGAAGCACGCGCCCGGCCTCATCCAACGCTTCGATGCGGAGGAGGTTGCGGTCCGGAAGCGCCTCCACGCCGTTTACCCGCACACTGATCGTGTCATCGGCGGCGAATCGGCC
>JALOPK010000487.1 GCA_025453925.1 Candidatus Eiseniibacteriota bacterium
TCTACGATCCAGATCTACCTCGGGCCGGTCTTCTCAATCCCCATCGTGGGTCAGGGGGATTTCGTCGTGCCGTTCGGCTGCGCGGGCATCGCGGTTGTCCGGTCCGCCATTGATGTCGACAGCCAGCTTGACATGGGCCTCTACCTCAAGCTTGGCCTTCAGGGCATCATCACCGATCACCTGGGTGTCGCGGGTATGATCGCCTACTCTCGCGTGAGCGTGAAGTACGACGGCGAGAAGGGGCTGGGCGCAGGCGGCTATACGGAGAAAGACTATCCCTTCGGCGACGGCACGTTCATTCTGGAACTCAGCTACTTCCCCTGAACGGGGGATGGGGCCGGTCTCTCCTTGCTCTCGCGCGCCAAAACGTGCATTCCCCCCCGGTAGCAAGATCACGCCAGCGACAATTCGCGTTTCCTGATTACGGCACGCGACCGTGTGCGAGAGGGTTTTCGCCCGCGGCACCGAATCGACCGCCCACCGGGGCTGCCATGCGAGCCCCGGGTTCTGCGATCCCGCCCCGCTCCACACTCACTCCCGGGACCTGGTGGAAACAGCAGTCGGGGAAGACCCGACCCTCCGTGTCGCTGCAGTGATACCACCTCGACATCCGACACAGAGCGAAGGATCCCGAACGTGTGCCATGATCATTGCGAGTCCGTTCGAGGACGAAGCAATCCACGCCGGAAGTAAGATCGCCGCGTCCGCAGGACCGCACGCCGCCAGCTCAGACCCGGCGTGACGCCCTTGGTCCTGGCGATGACTGGGGTATCTGTCGTCCGAGAGAACTCACGGGTGTCGTTGATGCCGTATGAAAGCCCCTTCACTCTCTGGCGGTGGTGCTCCCGCGGGCGTTCGCCATCTTCTTGATCTCTGCGGGCCGCAGGGGTCAGGCTCCGGGCCGTCGCTCCTGCGGGGCACTGGTTTCCCATCGACTGGTCGTCGTGGTTCGCCGGGTTCCTGCGGGAGTCCCTCGGCGCAGCCTCGGAAGCCTGAAACGAACGGAGGGATGGGCGGTGTGCCCATCCCTCCACATCGTTGCCCGCATTCCCTGCGGGTCAGCCAAGCTACCTGAGCAACACGATCAGATTGCTGGCCGTCTGGCCGCAGGCCACCAACTGGCAGTGATAGGTGCCGTTGGGAAGCGGGGTGCCATCAGAGGCCTTGCCGCCCCACACGACCCTGTGCTCTCCCGGATCGAGGATGCCCTGGTCAATCTTGGCCAGAACCCGGCCTGTCAGGTCGCGCACGAGCACGGTTGACCGGGAACGCCGGGGGATGGAGAAGGTTATCGCAACCTCCCCGACGGTCGGGTTCGGGACGGGGGCGTGAAGGATCAGTTGGGTCGGACCTTCTGCCGGGGAGGCATCAAGTCCCGTGCCGAACACGCCGGTGTCGTGGCGATCCACGGGAATCACGAACCCCGTGGTGTCCCACGCCGCCGCCGCCGCAAACGAGAGTGCGGTGGCATACGATGTGTCGGCGTTCTGGTCGAGAGAGAAGAGCACCCGGCATACCGCGCCGGTACCCGTCACCAGTGACGCCGTGCCGCGATGCATGGTGACGACCACCGAGCACATCGCGGGAATCGTCTCATCAACCTGGTAGTCCAGCACCATGCCCTCGGCTCGTCCGACCAGATCCACGCCGCCCTGGGCGGGCACGTGGGCACCGTGCTCGGCGGAGTAGGTCACGGTGAAGCGCAACGAATCGAGACTGATGGCATTGTAGGTTGCGTTGTCCATGGCGATGCTCACGGGGTTGCCGGTGGATCCAGGTTGGCCGGATCCCTCGCCGACTGAGATGACGACCGGGAGCTGGGCGACGAATGCCTGCCCAGGGAGGTCTCCCACGAGGTTGGCAACGGTGATGTCACTCGGGAAGAAACCCCACATGACGCTGTCGTCGTAGGCCAGATAGGGAGTGATGGTGTAGGCAAGCCCGCCGGGGATGTCGGCAAAGGAGTAGGTGCCGCCGGCATCCGTCAGGGTGGAATCGGTCGCACCTCCGGAGAGCCTGATGCGCACACCTACCGCCGCCTCATTGTCCCGCGTGGTCACTGATCCGGAGATGGTGTAGCGCGGGCGCAGGGCGGTGAAGTTGGCGCCGGTCTCCGCACCAGTCAGCGGATCGAACTGGTAGGAGGGCGGGTTGAAGGTCCAGCCGCCTTCGGGCGGCGTGTAGGAGGGGGTTACGGCATACGACTGACCTCCCGCCAGAGACGCGAATGAGTAGGATCCGTTGGCGGCGGTGGTCGCCGTATCCACGGCGGCCCCTGAAAGCACGACCCGCACGCCCTGAAGCGGCGCCCCGGCAACGGTTCTCACCGTTCCGGAAATCCCGTAGAACGGGGGCGTTCCCGAGAAGTCCTCAGACCAGTGGTTGCTGTCGAGGAGTTCCACGGTTCTGCTCTGAGGATCGAACGACCAACCTCCCTCGGCGATCCAAGGTAGCTGGTGATGGTGCCGCCGATGGTGTAGCGGGGCACACTCCCCGTGAAGTCCTGACCCCACTGGTCTCCCTGGAGGTCTTCGAATGTGCGGCTGGGGGGGGAGAAGGTCCACTGACCGGCGATGTCGGAGTACGACGGCGTGACCGTGTAGGTTTCGCCGGACGCCAGGTCGGTGAATGCGTACGCGCCGTCACTACCGGTTGTTACCTGTCCAGTTGACGAACCCGAGAGTGACACCATGGCGCCCGCCAGCGGCCCACCCGACTCGCTTCGCACCGTTCCTCCGATGGCGACGGTGGCGGCGACCGCCATCGTTCCCTGGTACGGGTAGAACCCCGGCTGCGTGGCGGTCACGTCAATCGTGCCCTGGCCTGACGGCGTGATCTGGAAGTACGCGTTTCCCGCGCCGTCTGTATAGGCAGCCTCGTACACGCCCGCGCCCCGGAGGCATACCAGCGCTCCGCCCACTCCCGTCGCCACCGAGACGTTGGATGTACCGGCGGGCACGGATGCCGGGTGGTCGACACTCATGGTATTTGGTTCATGGGTC
>JALOPK010000135.1 GCA_025453925.1 Candidatus Eiseniibacteriota bacterium
CAGGTTGGCACGTCCTCGTTCAGTTGGGCGGATTGGAGAGGGGTGTTTTACCCTGCTGACGCCAAGCCGGGCGAGTTCCTGGGGCACTATGCCAAGGTCTTCAAGACCGTGGAAATCGACGCCACGTGGCACGCCATGCCGTCGCGGCGCACGGTGGAATCATGGGCACGACGTGTGCCGGATGGCTTCACATTCAGCCTCAAGGTGCCCAAGGAGATCACCCACGATCGCTATCTGGAGGGCTGCGACGCGCCGTGGAGCCAGTTTCTGCGGGCGCTGGAGCCTTTGGGGGACAAGCAGGGGCCGCTGCTCTTCCAGTTCCCTTACGTGGCCAAGAGGAAAGACCCCGAGGAATACGCCACGGGGGACGACTTCCGGCGTCGCTTGGCAGTGTTCGCGGACCTGCTTCCACCAGGAGGGCGGTACGTGGTCGAGGTGCGAAATGTCACCTGGTATCGGGAGCCGCTGCTGAATCTGCTCCGGGAGCGAGGGATCAGCCTGGCGCTGGTCTCCTACTATACGATGCCTCCTCCTCAGCAGCTCTTTTGGTATGGCGACCCAGTCACCGCATCGTTCAGTTACATCCGCTTCTTGGGGCATCACACGCAGATGGACGAACTGGTGCAGAAGGCCCGCGCCGAGCGGGGCAAGAAGCACGACTGGGATGAGATCCTGGTGGACCGCACGCGCGAGATGATCCATTGGGTGCCGGTGGTCATGGAGCTTGCCGGCCGACAGGACGACGTGTTCGCCTACTTCAACAATCACTTCGCCGGGTTCGCTCCCGGCTCCGCGGACCTGTTTGTCCGGGTGCTGGAGGAGTACCGCCGTACCCGGGCAGAGGAGATGCCCCCGGATCAATGATCGGACGGCGTGAGTATGCCCGTGCCGCGTTCCGCAGGGAGCGCCGAAGAAGGCGTGCCCTCTCGCGAAGCTGGCGGGCCGGGCCTGAAAGGCCGAACTTACTGCGTGGCCTGTTGTGTGAGAGGAGAAGTGCGGTGGCCGCCTTTCACGTCGCGGTGCGCAGCGCGCCGGACCATCCTTGGCCGCCCGCAGGAGGAACGTGCGTTGCTGCGCAAGCGAATATCTCGCTGGATCACGGGTGGGTCAGGCATAACGTTGGCCCTGGCATTCATGGCATGCGCCGGAGGCAAGGTCGAGCAGTTTTCGGCGACCCAGGTGACGATTCTAGCCAACGGCAAGGAGGTCTCCCGCCACACCATGAACGTGACGCCAGACAAGGTCAGACTGGAGATCGACGCGCCCATGGAAAAGGGCATGCTCATCATGATTCTGCGCAAGGACAAGGGTACCCAGTGGGTCATCAACCCCGAGTCGAAGACCTACTTCGAGCGTTTCCTCAAGGAGAACGAGTGGGACCGCGCGCTCCGCAGGGACTTGAAGGTCGAGGAGGAGAACCTCGGCACCGATGAGGTGAGCGGATTCACCTGCACCAAGCGGCGGGTCGAGACGACCTTCGGTATGATGGGCCGTACGATGACGAGCAAAGCCACTGTCTGGGTGAGCGAGCGGATCGGAATGCCGTTGCGGACTGCGCAGGAGAATGGCCAGGTAGTCGAACTTCGCGACATCAAGCCCGGCCGGCAGGCCGGTGAGCTCTTCGAGGTGCCTGAGGGTTTCGAGAAGGCCGAGAATATGATGAAGGTGTTGGGTGGGCAGTCCCGACGTCAGGACGGAGGGGGACGGAAGGGCCTTCGCGGCACCCTGGGCATGTGACGGAACCCGGCCACCGTTGAGCCTCCATGGCGCGAGCCTCGCTTCGATCGGGGGGTCTCCGGGGCGGGCCCCTACCAGGAATGGCGCGATGTACGTGGTCCGGGCCTGAGCGGAGACATGTCCTCCATCTCTTGCGTACCCGTGCCTCGATGACTACCATGTGATAGTAGTGCCCGGTCGCGGGTGTCTCTGGACGAGCCCGGCACGCCGCGGGAGTCACGGCGTACGCGTCGGCGTGCGACCGTTGAGGTCAGCGCGACGCGAGGTACCCTCAATGATCTGAGCCTCCAGGCGTCCGCAGCGCCCAGAATGGGCGAACGCGCGAGGCGCTGAGCCAGTCGAGCCGGTGGATGGTGGGTATGGAAAAGGCGAAACGAGTGACGTCACAGTCTTCTCCGGCGAGGAAGCGGTCCAAACCGTCGGGACCACCGCCCGTCGTGATCGTGGGGGGAGGAGCCGCCGGTCTGATGGCGGCGATCGCCGCGAGCCGCGCCGGTGCGCGGATCGTGGTCTTCGATCATCTCGATCGTCCTGGCGCAAAGCTCAGGGCCAGCGGCGGAGGACGGGGCAACATCACCAACACCCTGGCGCCCGAGGAGTTCGCACAGCGATTCGGTCCAAGCGGCCGGTTTGCTCTGCCGGCGCTGAGCGCCCTGAGCCCTGAAGCGCTGCGGGGGCTGTTCGATGAACTCGGAGTTCCCACCCAGTCGCTGGATGACTTCCACGTCTACCCTGTCTCCAATCGTGCCGAAGACCTGCTTCGTGCCCTTGTGACTGAGTGCGCGCGGCTTGGTGTCGAGATCCGCCCCTCCACGAGGATCACGTCGCTTGAAATCGAGGACGGCAAGGTCGTTGCCGTCGCGGGCGAGAGCTTTCGCCACCTCGCGCACCAGGTCATCGTCGCGACCGGGGGCAGCGGCTATCCCCGTCTCGGCGGCACCGGCGACGGCTATGTCTTGGCCACCCAGGCCGGGCACACTCTCGTGCCTCCCGTGCCGGCGTTGACCGGGCTGGTGACCGAGGAGGACTGGCCGCGCTCGTGCGCGGGAGTGACACTGAGGAGTACCAGGATCTGGATCGACATCGCTAAATGGAGACGTCAGCCGGCCGAAGGGAGCCTGATCTTCACCCACGAAGGCGTCTCAGGTCCTGCCGTGCTGGACATAAGTGGGAGAGTCGCCAGGCTGCTGCGCGAGCGGTCGCCCATTCCCCTCCGTCTGAACCTGACGCCGGGCATATCATCGAGCCTGTGGTTGGATCGCATCGAAGGATGGTACCGTCGCGAGGGCGGGAAAGCGATCCAGTCGCTGCTGGCGCGGACAATTCCCCGATCCTTTGCGGCGGTGGTGTGCGGCATCGCGGGGCTTGACCATATCTCCCGTGCCGCGAACCTCGACCGCGTCGCCAGGGAGAAGCTGGTGGAGACGCTCACCGGCGTGCCACTCCTGATCAGCAGCACCGAAGGATTCACCAAGGCAATGGTGACCAGCGGGGGGGTGGCGACGGCGGAGATCAGCTCCAAGACCATGGCCAGCCGTCTGGCGCGTGGTCTCTACTTCGCGGGTGAAGTAATCGACGTGGACGGGCCTTCAGGCGGTTTCAACCTTCAGTGGGCCTTCTCCAGCGGGTGGCTCGCCGGCTCTTCCGCCGCGAAGTAGACGCGACCACGTCGCCGCAGCCCGCGATGCGACGAAACCGCCGGCGAGCGCTCCGGCCGGCTACCTCCAGCGCCGTTCCCAGGATCTGATCGTAAAGAACGTCACCACCCCCAGAAGCATCATCGCGCCGGCGAACACCGGGTATGCCACGTACCAGCGTGCAATGCCCGTGATCTCACTGAACTCGGACATCCCGCCCATGCCCGCGACGAAACTCGGCACGGCGACGGCGATGACCACCGCGTTCAGGTTCTTCATCATGACATTCAGATTGTTGCTCACTACCGACGCGCGGGCATCCATGAGGCTCGAGAGGATGTTGGAGTATGTCTGCGTCAGGGTGAGACACTGCGAGTTATCGATCATGAGATCGTCAAGCACCTCGACGTTGTCGGGGGAGAACCCGATCTTCCCCGCGTTCAGCTTCAGCTTTCCGATGATCGTTGCGTTGTCATTGAGAGCATTCAGGAAGTAGACAAGGCTCTTCTCCAGCACGAACATGTCGAGGAGGAACTTGTTCTCCATCGACTTGTTGATTTTCTGCTCGAGCTCCTCAGATATCATGTTGATTACCTTGAGGTGACCCGAGAAGTGCGCAATGGTCGAGTAGATGAGCTTGATCAACACGTCATGGAGGGTCTTCATCCTGACAAGGTACTTGCC
The DNA here is from genome assembly GCA_025453925.1 of Candidatus Eiseniibacteriota bacterium. GTDB lineage: Bacteria > JAFGKV01 > JAFGKV01 > JAFGKV01 > JAFGKV01 > JAFGKV01. The sequence continues at coordinate 4,059 of JALOPK010000135.1, forward strand.
CTCGAAGATTGTCGTGTCATCGGCGATCACGATGATCATCTTGCTCGGGAAGAGAAAGACGCCCATGGACATCACGCGAAAAAGGAACTGATCACTTGAGGAGTAGTACCGTGGCCGCTTGACGATCATGGCGACCTGCTCGGTTTCGACATCGAGTTCCATTCGCCCGATCTCGTCGGGATCAACAGAGGAATCCACGTTGTGTCGGTCGATCTTATGCACGTCGACGAGTTCGCGGATCTCCTCTTCGTTCGGCATGACATAGACCGCAATCTGTCCCGGGTCCGGGCTCCGGACGATCAAGCCATCGACGATTCTGTAGTGCTTCAGCATGAGTCGCCTCACCGCGTGCGTGCCGGGGCCTTCCGGTGGCATGGCCAATCTTGCGAAGTGCCACCAGTTGGTGGCCGGAAACTACCACCTCACCCGGCGTATGAGCAATAGCGGCGCGGCGCGTTCCGCATCGTGCCGGGGAGACCGCGTTCGTTGGCGTGGCACATTCCATCCTGCCCGCTCACTCGAGCGCCGGCGCCATGACGGAGCATCGACGGTCCGGCACCGGCGAGGAGGGCCTTCCAGCGCACATGGGAGCCTTGCCGCATCCGGGACTTGACGCCGGCGAGAAACTCCTGAACTTGCCGTTCGATGCTCATGCGGTTGTATGCGGTTTCCATTGACCCGGCAGGAGGTGTTCAGTGTTCAAGGAGTTCAAAGACTTCGCCATGAAAGGGAACGTCCTCGACATGGCGATCGGCATCATCATCGGCGCGGCTTTCGGCAAGATCGTCGGCTCGTTCGTTTCCGACGTGCTCATGCCGCCCCTGGGGCTGCTCGTCGGCAACATCGACTTCAACAACCTGTTCCTCGTGATCAAGCAGGGGGCCACGGCCGGTCCCTATGATACCCTCGCCAAGGCCCAGGAGGCCGGCGCAGTCACCATCAACTACGGGGTGTTCGTCGACACCCTGATCAGTTTCGTTCTCGTGGCGGTTGCGGTGTTCATCCTCGTGAAGAACGTGAACAGGCTGAAGCGTCAGGAGGCGCCGGCGGCCCCCCCTGTGCCCACCACCAGGGAGTGCCCGTACTGTCTGTCGGCCATACCCATCAAGGCGACCCGCTGCGGCCACTGTACATCCACGCTCACGGCATAGACTCGATCGGCCCGGGGAATCGCCGACACACGCCCCGCAGGGGGCTCCCTGCAATGAAGACCATATAGGACTCGTCCAATATAGGACGAGTCCTATATGCACTGCAGCGATCCGGGTAGTCGCTGCGGCTACGCGATGGCGTTCGGCCATGACGCGCGAGCACGCCGCCATGCGGTGCTCAGACGCCGGAGGCGTGCCCTCAGATGGGTCGAGGAGGCGAGGCGGGTCACGAGAAGCCGAGCCGCACGGGGGACGCCGAGCGGTCCAGAGTCCCGCGGCTCAGGCGTTGATGACAGGCCACTGGCGGCCATGGAACTCAGCGATGAGTTCCATGGCCGGATGCCGGATCGACCGGAGGTCATTCACCGGGTCGCCGCTGATCTCCGCCCTGCCTGCACACTCACTGAGCACGCCCATCAAGCCTTCCCGGAGCCCCCGGGGGGAATAGCCGCCCTCGAGACAGATGAGCAGCCGGCCCCCGCAGCAGTCCGCCGCGAGTTCCAGAAGCCTCCGGGTCATGTAGGCAATGCCGTTCTCCGTCACCTCCATGCTGCCCAGTGGATCGTCCCAGTGGATGTCGAGTCCGGCAGACACAAGGATCAGATCCGGGCCATAGGTCTTCCCGATGGGGAGGATCACCTGATTGAATGCCGCGGCATAGACCTCATCGTCGGCGCCGGCCCGAAGCGGGATGTTGACCGTGTACCGTTCACCCGCACCGGTCCCCGTTTCTCCCAGGGGACCGGTGCCCGGGTAGAAAGGAGACTGATGGATCGATGCAAACAACACCGTGGGATCGGCGTAGAAACTCCTTTGCGTGCCATTGCCGTGATGGAGATCCCAGTCGACGATCATGACGCGTCGGCAGTCAAGCCTCCGCCGCGCATAGTGAGCGCCGAGAGCGACATTGTTGAAGAGACAGAAGCCCATGGCGCGGTCTTCCTCGGCGTGGTGACCGGGGGGCCTCACCAGCGCCAGCGCGACGTCAACCCCACCCGCCACAAGCGAGTCCAGCGCGCTGAACACCCCTCCCGCCGCCAGCAACGACGCTCCCCAGGAGCCGGGGCTCACCACCGTGTCGGGCTCCAGCGAACGGGGACCCTGGAGGCAGGCGCGCCGCACATGCTCGATGTAGTCGGGAGTGTGGTTCCAGAACAACTCCTCCAGAGTGGCCTCTCGCGGCGCCAGCTCGGTGAACAGGGGTCTCACGCCGGGTTCATCCAGGACGGCGTGGAGCACCTCGAGGCGTCGCGGGGACTCGGGATGGGCCGGGCCGGGATCGTGCGCCAGGAAGCGCCGGTCCCGCACGATGCCAACACGCCGCCGTGGCACCAGACTGGTCTGATCCGGCGTGTGATTCAAGGCATTTCCTCCCGCATGCCGCCTTGGGGCTGCCCGGAAGGAACTCGCAGGAACGGCCGCACGTCGGTGGCGATCATGCCTGCCCGCCGTGCCGCGACCAGGCCCAGCTCGCCGTCCTCGAACACCTGGCACAACTCCGGCGGGACGCCCATCCCCGCGGCACACAACAGCCAGGTGTCCGGGGCGGGTTTGGGGCTGGCGACATCCTCCGCGGTCACGATGACCTCGAAGTATCCGGTGAGCCCCACCACATCAAGAATGCGGGAGATGAGCGTCCTCCCTCCCCCCGTGCCGATACCCATGGGCAGGAGCCCCGCATGGCGTCTCACCAAGGCGACCACCGGCTCGATGGGGGCCACCTCGCGAAGCCGCCCGGCAAAGAGGCGCTCCTTCCGGCGGGCCGTGACATCCGGATCCAGGCCCACGCCGAATCGCCGGTTTACCACCGGCACGATTGCCCGCGTCGGCATCCCCGCCAGCTCGTAGAACATGTCCAGCGGGTAATCGATGCCGGCCTCCGCAAGGATCTGGCGCCATGCCTGGTAGTGGATGGGCATGGTATCAGCCAGAGTCCCGTCGACGTCGAAGATCAGCCCGCGCACGCCCGGACTGATGGTCAACGCCCCCGACGAAAGCGGGCCGAGCCGCGGCGCCGGCGAGCGCTGGCGGAGCGCCTCGCCCGAATGCGGTCCCGCCTCGAAAGCCTGTCCCGGTCGCGGAGACGCTTCTCTCCATTTACGTTGTCTGCGTTCACCGTGAGGCTGTCTTGTCACGGACCGGGCAACCTCCTTCTAGGCAGAATCCCGGATGGCTTCCCCGGCACCGGCGCCCGGGAGTTCCCACTTCGTTGACGGTTCGTTCGGGCAATGTATCTATCCTGCATGCTTCCAACACGCGTTCCATGACCGGCCCCGGTCAGCTTCCACGCACCGGGGCGAGGACCCGGGAGTCACCATGTTTCTCATCTCCAATGACGAAGGCGACGGCGGGTTTCCGGCCGGCCGGCGATGCCTCGAGGGCCAAGGGACCGCACTGGAAGCGGTGGAGAGCTGCATCCGGCCCGTAGAGGAGGATGACACGGTGCGGAGTGTCGGCAGGGGCGGGGCGCCGAATCTCCTGGGCGTGGTGGAATGCGACGCCGCCATCATGGATGGTGCTACTCTCCGAACCGGCGCCGTGGGCGCATTGCGAGGATTCCTGCACGCCATCTCGGCGGCCCGCCTCGTGATGGAGAGGCTTCCGCACGTGATGCTCGTAGGCGACGGCGCGGCCAGGTTCGCCCGGGAGATGGGGCTGACGTGTGCCGACATGCTGACCGACGAGGCGGGCGCCGCCTACCGGCGCTGGGTCGGGCGGCGCGTTCCCGCCGATTGCGCCGATGACTGGAGGGGAGGCCCGCTTTCGCCCTATGCCTGGCCGTCATCCGCGGAGAGGCCCGGCGGCACGGTGATCTGTCTCGCGGGGGACCGTGACGGTCACCTCGCGGCCGGAGCCAGCACGTCGGGCTGGGCATACAAGTACCCCGGGAGGCTGGGGGACTCGCCGATCATCGGCGCGGGCATCTATGCGGATGACCGGTATGGCGCCTGCGGGTGTACACACACCGGCGAGATGACCATGCGGTGCTGCACCGCCCGGTCGGTGGTGCTCTACATGAAGCGCGGCGCGGGTGTGGTGGAGGCCTGTCACGAAGCGGCGCAGGATCTCCACGACCTCCGCGGGGGTTTCATCGGACCCGTGGTCATCCACGCCATTGACCGCGACGGTGCACACTGCGCACTG
>JALOPK010000009.1 GCA_025453925.1 Candidatus Eiseniibacteriota bacterium
TCACGGGGATCGGTGCGGCGTCCTTCCTCATTGCCGTTCTTCTCTGCCCGCCCGGCATGATAGTCTGCGCGATCGGCGTGCTTGTCACTACTCTCAGGAATCGCCGCCGCCCACCGTCTGACGCCGCCGTGGCGGCCTCGTGACGAGGGGGCGTAGGTCAGCCCAGTTTCCGCGCAGTCGGAGGCCGGATTCCCCGATGCCTCGTGCAAGGCGTGCATTTCACTATTCTAATATTAGAATAGTGGCGCAGGAATTCAACCGGGATCAGCCCGCGCCACCACGGATGTCTCCCACGCCGCGTCGCTTCGCCGGAATGGAGGGGAAGGTATGACCGAACTACGAGACCCATTCCCGAACTCTGCCACCCTGGAGTCCATCGCGCACCGGCACAGCGTCAGGCTGTTCACCGACATGCCCGTCCCCGATGCACACATCACCGCGATTCTGCGGGCGGCCAACCAAGCCCCCTCGGCCCACAACGCGCAATCCTGGCGGTTCGTCGTGGTCAGAGGCGAGAAGAAGAAGGACCTTGCCCACCTGGTGACCTCCAGGGCCGCGGGGTTTCCCCGCCCTGCTTCGACCCTGCTCCGCATGGCCGCGCGAAGCATCATCAGCGCTCCCGTAGTCATCGCCGTCGCGAATACCGGAGAACTGATCAGGCGAGGGGCGGACTTGTTCGGTGTCGGCGAGGACGCAGCCCGGGATTTCTTCCGCACCATGGAGATCCAGAACTCGGCCGCAGCCGTCGAGAACCTGCTGGTAGCGGCAACGTCCCTGGGACTGGCCACCGTGTGGTTGGGGGTGCTGTTCCTCATCAAGGGCGACGTCCTGGCGCTGCTGGGCGAAGCCGGGGGCGAGTTCATGGCGGTGGTGCCGGTTGGCTTTGCCGCCCACACGACCACGGGACCGAGGAAGGCGCCCCTGGAGAGCGTCGTCAGGTTCCTCGAGTAGCGGGGGGATCACGCCAGGAACACGGAACTCAAGATCCGAGACGGGGCAGTCCGGGGGCACCTTCGAAGGACGAAGCTCGGGATTCGAAGGGGTGGAGTGGCGACGGAGGGGAAAGGGCGAGATCATGGCCAAGAGCAGACCGCTTCTTCATCCGCTTCGCTCGATCGCGACTGAAGTCGCTCCCAGGGGAAGCCGGTCGGCAATGGGCAGTCAGCAGCCAGTCCCCCGGCGCAGACAACCCGGAGCTCGAGGCTCAAAACTCGAAACGAGGGAGATCGCGGCTTGGAAGCCGCTTCCACTTCACATTCGTCATGACGGCCCTCGCGCGGAGGCGAAGTGGGGAAGACTCCACTCATGCGCCGACAGGCTCGACTGATGAGTGACACCGGCAACTACACAGCAATCTCCCGGACGGCGAGCCTGGATAGGTCGATTTCTCCGACACCCAGATCGTAGGCAATCCGGATGTGCCGGAACGGCGTGATGTCACCCCAGAAGGCCTGCGCGGTGTAGGCGTCGATGGCCACGGGGTCGACCCCGGCGATGACCGTCTGCGCGTTGCGCACCTCCCCGGGTCCGACCGGACCATTGGTCAAGAGCACGTAGTTGGCGTCCTCAGCAGTGTGCCCCGAGGGATCGGGATCTCGCGATAGAGATCCGCCGAGAGCATGGGCTTCACCGTTCCTCCGGCACGTTCGACGGCGGCCTTGCTGCCATTGGCCGCGAACAGGCCTGCCTCATCATGGCTTACCACCACGACCTCCCGGGCGCCTTGCTTCACGCACTCGGAGACCGCGACCTCCAGCAGGTCGGGATGGGTGTTCACGGCGAGTTCCGGCCTTCCTCGCCCCACCGGGTTGGGCTTGATCACCACCTTGTTGCCGGGTTTCACGAAGGATCCGAATCCCCCCAGCGCGGCCACCGCCGCCCGGCAGTTCTCCGCAGGGGAGGGGCCCCTGGCGACCGCCAAATCTATCGGTGGGCTCAACAGCCTGCCGGAGGTCTCGGCCAGCGCCGGGGTTCCCAGCGCCGCACCCGCTCCGAGGGCGGCGACCCCCCTGAGGAAGTCCCGTCGTGTCAGTCTCTCCATGGGAGCGTTCGTCTTCCGTTGTGTATCTCGTCGTGCTGAATTGTGGTTGTGCATCGTCGTGACTCCTATTCATCGCCCAGAGCGGCGAGTGCCTGGTGAGCCTGCGGGGATCGAGGATCATCCGGGGAAAGCTCGATGAAGCGGCGGTAGGCCGACGCCATCTTCCCGCGCTCGTGCAACCGCTCGTAGGCGGTGGCCAGCATGAAGTAGGAATTGGCGAACTTAGGATCGATCTGGACGGCGCGTTCGTATTCACGGACCGCGTTCTCCACTTGCCCGGCGGTGAGATAGCCCTCGCCGAGGCTGTCGTGGGCATTGGCGTCCTCAGGGGTCGCCTCGACGTAGCGCTGGAAGTAGGGAAGGGCGCGTTCGGCCTCATCTTGGCCCAGCAGCGCGTAACCCATCTGGTTGAGTGCATTCGGGTCGTCCGGGTTCTCCCGAAGGAACGCTGCGAACTCCCGCTCGGCGTCATCCAGCCTGTTCGCTCCCGCGTAGGCCATTCCGAGGAGGAGGCGGTTCTGCCCGTCTCCGGGCGCCAGGTCGCGGGCTCGCTCCAGCTGGGCCAGCGCACGGACGTTGGATCGCGCCTGCAGGTAGAGCGTGCCCAGCGCGCGGTGGGCCGCGGGGTCGTCGGGGGTTCGGAGCGCGGTTGCCTCGGCCTCGGCCACCATGGTGAAGTGGTCAAGCTGAACCTGTGCGTTGGGCATCATCCGCCGGTCGGGCAACGAGGCGAGCAGAGCATCCAGCTCTGCTCGTCCACGAGTGAAGTCACCCTCCAGAGTCGTGGCTGCGACGATGCGGCGGAACGAAGCGCATTGCCTCAGGGGTTCGCTGGTGGAACGGGCGAGGACGCTGTCGCACCGAGCAATCGCCCGGGCGTAGTCGGGCATCGCGAAGTCTTGAGCGGTGCGGGCGTAGGTCAGGTAATCGGCCCACTCAAAGGTTCGATGCCGGTCTACGAAGGCCCGCTGCTGCACCGCCGGGCCGAAGACCGGAGCGAAGGGATAGTCGCGCACCACGCGGACATAGCAGTCGGCGGCGCGAAGGGAGTCACCTGCCGCCTGGTAGGCATCACCGAGACGGAAGGTGACCTGCGCGGCGGCCTGCGGCGCCAAGGGACTCCGCAGAGCGTTCTCGTACAGGGCAATCACGCGGCTTTGGTCCCCGGCCTGGTAGAAACAGTCCGCCGCGGCCAAGGAGACCTCGTTCACCCACTGGGCCGACGGCGTATCCGTGGAGCGGCCCGCGAGCTCGAGTGCTGCCCCATACGCCTCCGCAGCCAGCGCCCATTTGGCGGCCGCCACCAGGCACTCCGCTTTCCGTCGCGCTGCTTCCGATGCACAGGGGTTCTCCGGGTACGTGGACACGACCCGGCAGAATGCGTCTATGGCACCGGTGGTGTCGTGGAGGGCCAGAAGACGGACGTTGGCGGCCCCGAAGGCCGCCGTGGCTGCAAGCCGGTGCCCGGGATGCTCGACGAGAAACGCCTCGTAGGTCTCGATTGCTTCCTGGTACTTGCCCGCCGCTTCGAGGGCACTTGCCTCACGGAGATGGTCTTGGGCGAGGGCCGGGATCGAGCAGATGGCGATTGTGGCGACAGCATACCGCACGCATAACGCCGTTGGTCGATGCACACGTTCCTCCGGATGGGTGTTGCAGGCGACCCGGCCGCACGACTGGCAGGTAGACCGCGGACGGCCCGATGATAATCGGATCGAACCGCAATGACAACGGTGAAAGCATGGTGACAGCGCCGACTCTCGCGGGCGGAACACGGGACGCCCGGCGACCCAAGAACGGGACACCGCGAAGGGCACGCGCAGACGTTGCCAGGGGCAAGGCGGCACCCGGGTGCACGCCGACCCACGGCCTCTCGATGGCCGATAGCTCAGAACCGCCCGGCAAGGGGTTCTATTCACCCCCCTGCATGGGCGCCCGCTTGTGAGGAATCGGAAGATACTCCACCGATGGCTGCCGGCGAACGGGTTGGGGGAAAAGGCTCATGAGCTGCAGGAAGTCCTGCGGGATCTCCCCCATAACGGGAAGACCGATGAGTGTCTTCGCCTCCTCGAAGGTGATGGGGTAGTCGTGGGTCCAGCGACCATCGGTCAGTGCCGTCGCGACTTCCTCGGCCCGTTCTTCGGAGAGGTTGTCAACCAAGAGGTCCTTGACGCTCGCCTTCACCTGCGCGATGGCCTTTCGCGCCTGATCGGCCAGGATGAGTGTTTCGTCATCAATCTTGTCGATGGACTTCTGCTCCACCACCTTCAGGATGGACACCGCCGCGAACTGCCCGATCTGCGGGTCCACCGGCCCGAGCACCGCGTGTTCGCACATGACGATCTCGTCGGCCGCCAAAGCGATGAGGGTGCCGCCCGACATGGCATAGTGGGGTACGAACACGGTTACCTTGCCCTTGTGCCGGTTGATCGCCTTGGCGATCTGGACCGACGGCAGGACGAGGCCCCCCGGCGTGTGCAGCACGATATCCAGCGGCATGTCGCCGTCGGTCATGTGGATCGCCCGGATGACAGCCTCGGAATCGTTCACGTCGATGTACCGGAAGATCGGGAATCCGAGGATGCTCATCGTCTCCTGACGATGCACCAGCAGGATGACACGGGAGCCCCGCTCCCGTTCGATCTTGGCGATGAGACGTTGCCGCGCCGCATCAAGCATGCGCTGCTTGATCAGGGGATGGACGGCGGTAAGGATCAAGAAGAGCCAGAAGATGTCGGTCGGACCCACTTGCGTGTACCTCCCTGGAAACGGGCATGCGCGCGGCGGCGCCGTGACGCCCTCAACGCGAAAAACCCGCATTGGTTTGTCATGCCATGCTCTAACCGAAGTACCGGCGCCATTCCTCGTCCCCCACAGTCTCGTCGGGCTGGAGGCGGCGGGGCCGCCTTCCTCTGCTGAGGAAGAACCGGTGGAGCACCACGCCGGCAACGAACCCGCCAAGGTGCGCCCACCAGGCAACTCCACCGACCGAGCCGTCCACGGCCAATGAGGCGGTACCGCTGATGAGCTGCAGCACGAACCATAGGCCGAGGTAGACGACCGCCGGGATCTGGTATGCGCCGAGCCAGAAGAACAGTGGTATGATGGTAATCACCCTTGACGCCGGGTACAGCACGATGTACGCACCCATGACGCCGGCGATTGCCCCAGATGCCCCCACGGTGGGCAGGGTCGAGCCCGGATTCAGCCGGCAATGCACGATGCCGGCAACAAGCCCAGTCAACATGTAGAACAGGGAAAACCGCAGCGGCCCCATGCGGTCTTCGACGTTGTCGCCGAAAATCCAGAGCGCCCACATGTTCATCAGGAGGTGACTGAAACCGCCATGCAAGAACATGCTGGTGAGGAACGGCCAGTAACTGTCCACAGGGATGCCGGCCCGCTCCGCCCACGCGGGATGCGTGAATCGTGCGGGGACCATGCCGAACAGGTAGAAGAGCTGTCGCACGCCCTCCTCGGGGAGAGTGAGCTGGATCATGAATATCAGCGTGTTGAGAAGAATGATGCTCCACGTTGCGATGGGAGGGTGGCGGCTCGGAATGGTGTCACGAAGCGGAATCACGGTCGTACCATCCGCGCGCCGCCCGCCCGATGACGCCTATCGCGCATGGCGCTGTCCGGGGCCTCCTGCGGGAGGCGTGTAGGCCTCGCCGGCGAAAAACCCACGGGTCAACCGCGCCACCACCCCCGCCAACACGATCAGCGCGATCAGATTGGGGAACGCCATGAGGCCGTTGAGCGTGTCGGCGATTCCCCAGATGAGCCGCAGGCCACCCACCGCACCGACGAGGGTAAACGGAAGCCACAGGACGCGGTAGGCCACGCGGGTCCTGGTTCCCCCCTTGAGGAGATAGGCACTGCACGTCTCCCCGTAGAAGCACCAGGCGAGATTCGTGTCATACGCCGTCAGGATCATGCTCAGCGTGACCAGCCCGAAACCGAGCGCCCGGGCCGGGGCGGGATCGAAGCCCTTGGCGAACAAGGCGGTGAAGCTCTCCATGACCAGCGTGGCACCCTGGGCATCGCTTCCCTTCCACACACCGGTCAGGAGGATGACGAACGCCGTCGCGCTGCACATGACCATGGTATCGACGAAGACCTCGAATATCCCCCAGAGGCCCTGTCTCGCAGGGTGGTCAGTCTTGGCGGTGGCGTGGGCTATGGGCGCGCTGCCCAGACCGGCCTCGTTGGAGAAGAGCCCGCGGGCGAGCCCGTATCGGATGGTCGTGCCCAAGAGACCTCCGAACCCGGCCATGGGAGTGAACGCGCAGTGGAACACCATCCCGATGGCCATGGGGATCTGCCGGGCATAGACGACGATCACCACCAGCGCACCCAGCATGTAGAGGCCGCACATGAACGGCACGCAGAATGTCGCGACGCGAGCGATCCACTGCAGGCCCCCAAGCGTGACCAGGCCGACCGAGACCATGATGATGAGGCCCGAGATCCATCGTGACACACCGAAGTGCTCGAGGCCTTCGGCCACCGCATTCGCCTGCACCATGTTGCCGATGCCGAAGGCGGCGAGCCCGCCGAACAGGCAGAACAGCACGGAGAGCCACGCCCAGCGCGGGCCCATGCCACGCCGGATGTAGGTCATCGGACCGCCGATCATGGGGCCGCCCGCCTCCCGAACCCGGTAGTGCTGGCCGAGGAGTACTTCGGCGAACTTGGTGCCCATGCCCAGGAGGCCGGAGACCCACATCCAGAATACCGCACCGGGACCTCCCAGCCCTATGGCCGTGGCGACCCCCGCGATGTTGCCCACGCCGACCGTGCCGCCCATGGCCACGGTCAACGCCTGGAATGGCGTGAGATCGCCGTCGGCCTGGGGGCCCCGATGCAAGATGGCTCCCCCGGTCTCCCGGAGCATCCGCGCAAAGCGCGTGAACTGCACGAATCGCGTGCGAACGCCGAGATACACACCGACACCGACCAGAAGCGGCAGCAGGACGTACGGCCCCCACACGATGCCGTTGAGGAACGCGTTCGCCTCTTCGATCCATGCTGATGTCGCTGCCCAGTGCATCGCGTGTCCTCCTCGAAGGTGATGGGCCTCCCGCCCGCAGAGCGGTGTTGGCGACGCTCTCCTGCCCCGCGCGCAGGCTATCAGGCTAGAAGATGCCGCCGCACCCCGCTACCAGGAACACCCAGCCCACGATGATCTGGATGACGAAGCCGATAAGACACACGATGACCGCCCTGCTGGTGGTAGAGTAGTCCAGGGCCTGCCGGACCGCGAGAACCATGGTGGCGATCATCCAGATCGAAGTGCCCCAGAATGCGAGCCAGCGGAGCGGGCCGATGATGCCGACCACCCTCATGAGCCCGGGAGACGCGGCGAACCCAAGTGTGCGCAGCAATTGCCCGTAGTCGGCTTCCGTGTTCTCGTCCGCGAACCACCGCGTGCCGACAAAGTACATGATCAGAGATCCGACGAGCCAGGCGACGATACCCCAGAGGGTCCCTCCCAGGAGCCCACCGAGGCCGGATCTGCCCATGCCGGATATCCCTGATGCGAACCCGGACAACAGCACGACGGTTAGCGCCTGCGTCATTGTGGTCTTGTCCGCCTCAACTTCCTCGTAGAGGGTCGGATCAAGCTTGGCTGCTCTCAACATCCTGGTCGCAAACTCATTCATGTCACATTCCTCCTCGGGCCTGTCGCGGGTGGAGACCCGTCATACTCGCAGCAACGTCACGGCCCGCAATATAGCATGCGAACCGAAAGAGGCCACCGCCCTGCGGGGTGTGGGACTCCGCGAACCGCTTACCGGCGAGGATGCCCGGGGTACCCCACCGTCGCGACGTAGATCGCGAACAGCTCGAACCCGTCCGCACCGACAAGCCTGTCCATCGCCTCGTCATCGAAAGCAGCGATCGCGCACACCCCGCACCCGATGGACTCCGCGGCGAGGTAGAGGTTCTGACACACGTGGCCGGCATCAAGATATAGATAGCGGTACCCGCGCTCGCCGTAGCGCCAGGTCATTCGATAGGGAACCGCAGCCCAGACAAACGTGGCGGCGCTGGACTCCACGAACCTCTGGCCCAGGCAGGCCTTCACGGCGCGCTGGGCGACGCCGGGCGAGTTATCGCGGGCGACAAGGGAGTGCCGGGATGCCACGTAGCGGTAGAGCCCCGGCTCCAGCCCCTCGACGCTATTGGCCAGCACGAAGGTCTCCAGTGCGTGACGCGCGCCCGCCGACGGCACCGTGCGGAGCGTCGCCACTCCCGGCATCACCCGTTTGATGCCCTGGGTTGCCCAGAGGAGCCGCGAGAGCGACTCCTGCGGCAGAGGTTGGGCTGCATACTCCCGCACACTCCGCCGGCGGTCGATCGCTTCCATCACGGCCAGATCGCCCGCCCGATGCCCGGAGATCCCGGGGAGCCGGGTTTCCGCTGCGGTGGCTTCTGGGGCAAGTTCAAGGGGAGGTTGGGGAACGCCCTCCTCCTGGTCCGACGGGCCAAGGTGCTCGTAGCGTGTGCTCTCCACGAACTGGCGACCGATTCCCATGGCGTCATCTCCTCTCGGGTCTACATGTCCCCGCATCCCTGCCGGGATCCCGGTGGGGACGCGGGCGACTGAAGCATGGGAATGAGACGCACAACGGCGGCGGGTTGTCAACTCTCCGGCGCGGATGCGACCGTTCTTCCTCCACTGGCTCCGGCGGCCGATGCCCGCGGGCAGTGAGGTGCCGGAGTGGACAGCGATGACACGGGAGGCTAAACTCGCACGAACGGCATCGTCACGCCTTCAGCAGGAACCATGATGATTTTTCTCCCACTCGTTGCCATACAGCTTCTCGCCCTGCCCGGCTCGTGGGATCTGGTGCGCGAGATTTCCGCGACATCAGGGGATTCCCTGCACGCGTGGGCTCTCGACACCGGCGCCGGCCCGCTCTGGCGGGCGGCCTCCGGGGGGGAACTCCACTGGGTATGCCCTCATCCCGACATCGATGATTCGCTGTCTCTCGCGTGGCCGCTGCCACCGGGGCGCGGGTTGACTCTCCACATTCGAGCATCCCTCGACGGAGTGCCCGGCCAAGCGGGCTTCCGGGTCGCGTGGGTTGGAGACGCCTCCGGTGCCGTCGGGTCGGAAGACCCGCATCGGGCCCCTGCTTCCCGCGAGGCCGCCACGGGATGGATCGTGTCTCCCGGCAGCGTGGAGGATCTTCTGCCGGTGCCCACGGCGCGGATCCACCAGCTCCGCGTGCTCACCGCGACGGGTCCCCGATCCATGTCACCCGCCTCCGTCCGACTTCACTCGATCGCCGTCACCGCTCCCGCGCGCGCCGGCGACCTCAACGGCGCATCGCTTCTGCCCGCTCCACGCCCCTGCCCCTGGATCGGCGGGGCTCGCACTGCGGAGGAGGCTTGGCAACTCCCCATTGTCCCTGACGCTCGTTGGAGACTGGACCTTGGCCCCGTTCAGGTGCTGCCGGGAATGGTCGTGGCGGTCTCCGTTCCGTTCGGCGTGCCAAGGCCATCGCGGCAGGAGCATCGACTGATCTGGCGGGACGCGTCCGTGGCCGGAAGCTGGCTGCCGGCCGAGGTCCTGTGGAGCGGCGACCAGGCCGATACTCTCGTCGGGCTTCTCGATCCTCGATTCGATGAATCCGGCGACCATGCCATTCTCGTCGAGATCGATTTCGGCGAGGGCGGTGTGATCGTCGGCCCTGTGCGCGTGCATGCCCGGCGGCGACAGCCCTGGCCCGGAGACCTCACCATCGCACAGGTTGCCTGTGCGCCCGCCGAGGCAGAGTTCCTCGAAATCGACAGTCGCCTGCCATGGTCCCTTCCCCTGTCGTCCCTCGACGTCGAGGTCGATGGCAAGGTCTACCGCTGCGGAGATGGCCTGATACCCGGTCGAGGCTTTCTCGCCATCCGGCGGGGAGACTGCCCCGGGCTCGCCCTGCCAAATGACCATGCCGACATCCGGCTGCGCTGGAATGAACTCGAGATCGACCGGCTTGCGTACGGGCCTCAATCATCCGCCCCGGCCCCGCCACGGGGCTGGTCGCTGCTCTCAGATCCCACTATTGCCCTGAGCCGGTCGCCGCTCCCTGGCGGGCGGTCGCCCGGCTGGCCCCGCGCGGAAGTCGCCGATTCCGTGGCGCTCTCCGAGCTGGTGCTCTGGCCACCGGAGTCGCCGGAACGCTTTGTGGAGATTGCGCATGCCGGTGGGCGGCGCGCCGATCTTGCGGGCTGGGCGCTGCTCTGTGAGGATGCGCTGGTCTTCCCGGAAGGCACGATTCTCGGTCCGGAGGGCGTGTGCCTGATTCGCGCCGCCGACTTCCCGCCTTCGTTCGCACTCAATCCCGATGCCGGCGAACTCACTCTGGTCGATCCCCACGGAAGCATAGTCGACAGAGTCGGCTGGGCCGCATCGCCGCCTGCAGGGTGCGCGCTGGGACGAGTCGCTTCCGATGCCCGGACGATGGGCGAGTGGGCGATATGCCTGCCGACTCCCGGCGACGCCAATGGGATCGGGGTCATCCGCCCTGCCTGTGACATCGAGGCATCGGCCACCGCCGAGGGTCGTTTCGTGCAATGGCAGTGCACGGAAAGTCGGTACTCCTCCTTTGTCGTGTACCGCGCCCCTGCTTTGTACCCCGGGAGGCGGGACCGCGTGTCGACCGTACCCATCACGGGCGCCCCGCCCTTCAGCTACGTCGACATCGATGCCGACCCTGATGTCGACTACCTCTACTGGGTGGGGGGCATCGACTCGAGGGGAGACGAAGTGTTCCTGGGGCCGGCGCTTTCCCCTGCTCATGGAGCAACGCTGAGGCTCTGCATCGAGCCTGCCGTGCCCAACCCCTTCAGGACCAGCACGACGGTGTCCTACTCCATCGAGGGTCTGACCCCGGAAATGCATGTGCTTCTTGATCAAGTCGAAGCCGGGCACCGCATGAGGATCAGCGTGTATACAATGGGAGGCGGGCTCCTGCGAGTTCTCGCCGCCGATCGCCCGCAGGAAGGCCTGTTCCAGGTTTCGTGGGACGGCCGCGACGAGGCGGGGCAACTGTGTTCACCCGGGGTGTACGTGGTGAGTCTCCAGGTTGGCCCGTATGTGCGATCCTCCAGGATCGTGTTCGCCGGACAATAGCAGCTCAGTTCAAGGGAGGTACAACACCGTGAAGTTCTTTCTCGATACCGCCCATATGCCGGATATCCGCAAGGCAGCGGCCGTCGGTGTGGCCGATGGGGTGACCACCAATCCCACGCTGGTCGCCAAGGAGAAACGCGATTTCCCCACCCTCGTGGGCGAGATCTGCTCCGTGGTTGACGGCCCGGTCAGCGCAGAGGTGACCGCCGATGACGTGGAGGGCATGGTGCGGGAGGGACGGGCGCTGGCCTCCATCGCCGCCAATGTCGTCATAAAGGTGCCGTTCGGGCAGGTCGGTCTGCAAGCCGTGCGCGCCCTGGAGCGGGAGAAGATCCATACCAACGTGACGCTGGTGTTCTCCCCCCTTCAAGCGCTGCTGGCGGCCAGGGCGGGGGCCAGCTACATATCGCCGTTCATCGGCCGGCTGGACGACGTCGGCCACCGCGGCATGGAGGTGGTGGAGCAGACCCTCGAAATCCTCTCCAACTATGACCTGCACGCCCAGGTGATCGTGGCCAGCGTCCGGCACCCCCTTCACGTGCTTGAAGCGGCGCTCATCGGCGCACCCATCGTGACGGTGCCCCCATCGGTCCTGTGGAAGCTGTTCGACCACCCCCTCACCGAAGCGGGCATCGCCCGGTTCAAGGCCGACTGGAGCGGGCTCCAGGAGACGTTGCGATGATGTCACCCATCATCGCGTGCCTCCTGGCGGTCCTGCAGGCCGGAGACCTCTCGGACTCCCGGCGGACCGCCATTGTCACCGCATCCGAGCAGGCGGGTCCCTCGGTGGTGAGCATCAGCGTGACCCAGGTGGTCCAACGCTATGTGCCGCTTCAAGACCCGTTCTTCGATTTCTTCTTCCGCGGCGGCTACACCCAGCGCCGCTATGAAGTCCACTCCATGGGTTCCGGCTTCATTGTCAGTGCCGACGGCCTCGTGCTCACCAATCAGCATGTGATCGAGGGCGCTACCGCAATCACCGTGACACTGCCGGACGGCAGGGAGTTTCCGGGCAAGGTAAGCGGTTCCGACGACGGCAGCGATCTGGCGGTGCTCAAGGTGGAGGGGAAGGCCCTTCCTGTGGCCGAGTTGGGGGACAGCGATGACCTGCTCATCGGGGAGTGGGCCATCGCCATCGGGAACCCCTTCGGATACCTGCTTGATGATCCGCAACCCAGCGTTACCGCCGGCGTGATCAGCGCGACTCATCGCGATATCAAGCCGGAACGAGGTCAGACCAGGGTGTACCGGGATCTCATCCAGACCGATGCGGCCATCAATCCGGGCAACTCCGGAGGGCCGCTGGTCGACTCCCGGGGGAAAGTGGTCGGCATCAACACCTTCATTTTCTCCAGCTCGGGAGGATCGCTGGGCATGGGGTTCGCGATTCCCATCAACCGCGCCAAGCAGGTCATGGATGAGTTGGTCAGCTTTGGCCGCACCCGGGATGTGTACACCGGCATCCGCGTGCAGGAAATCACGAGGCTGCTGGCGCTCTCTCTCGGGCTCGACAGCCAGCGAGGTGTGCTGGTCTCGGAAGTGGAGAGGGGAAGCCCGGCCGCGAAGGCGGGACTTCAGCCGGGGGACGTGATCCGCCGGCTCAACGCCCGCCCGATACTCAGCATCGAAGATGCCCGGAGCGCCCTGGCCGGGCTCCTCGTCAATGATACGCTTCAGGTCGTATACGAACGCGAGGGGCAGCAGCGTGAGACTGCGGTGATCCTGGCTCCCCTACCAGGATAGGAGTCTCGCACGTGTCAGCAACAGTCCACCGCACCTCATGCACCCCCGACGGGCATTCCTGATCGTGCTCCCGGCCGGCCTCCTTGTCGCCATCGGCGTGCTCCTTGCCGGCAATCAGGGGATCGTGATCGAACGATGCGTCGTCGAGGTCCCGGGTCTGCACGCCGACCTCGACGGTCTCCGAATCGTGCAGCTCACGGACCTCCATTCCTCTCGGGTGGGTGCCCTCGAAAAGGCGGCGTTTTCCGCCGCAGGCGGGCTGACCCCGGATATTCTCGCCTTCACAGGAGACCTCACGGTCGACTCGGTCGTCGCAGGGGAGATTTCCCGGCGCATGGTCGCGATCGGCGCGCCACTGGGCTGTTTCGCAGTCATGGGGAATGTGGAGTACGACGGCGACGCCGAAGCCGTGGCGCGGGCGATGCGTGGTGCGGGCGTGGTCGTGCTGCGGAATGAAGTTCGCAAGGTTCGCAGAGGCAGGGGCGAACTCTGGGTGCTGGGCGTTGATGATCCGAGCACTGGGAGGAGCTTCCTCGAAGGAGCGCTGCTGTGTCTGCGCGGTGACGACGTCACGCCCCGGCTTCTGTTGGCCCACTTTCCCACCGTGTTCACGCAGGCAGCGCATTGGGGGATTGACATTGTGCTCGCCGGACACACCCATGGCGGCCAGATCAGACTCCCGGGATCTGGCTATCTGGGGTCAATGGGGTCGGAAGAGCTGGACAAGTATGCTCGGGGAGACTTCCGCTCGGGAGGAACCTGGATGCATGTCTCCCGCGGCTTGGGCACCTCCAAACTGCCTTTCCGAGTCGGCTCGCCGCCCGAAGTCACTCTGATCATCCTCCAGTCCGTGCAGGGAAGCGCAAGACGGCCGCTGCCTCAGGTTGCCGGGGCGCTCGACTAGGGGTAGTTGCCTGCGGTACGTATCTGCGGTGTTCCCGTCTCGTTGCGGTCCAGGTGGGCGCGCCCCTGGCGGGCAGGAACCTGTCGGTTTTCCTTTCGGATGCTCCTCTCCCCGCTGTCCCGCCCGCCGGCGGTCATGCGGCTTCCGCGACCCCGACAGGCTCCCGGTGTTCACCGAGGCGCGGACACAGGGCTCGTCCGCGCCACCGCCCGCCGGCGCATCTTGCCGCTTCAAAACCCTTGCGTCACAAGGACGCTGCCGGGTAGATCAGGTCCTCGGATCGTCGTCGACTTACACTGGTGTGCTTCGGACTGGGTGCGTTCATGAGCGATGAAAGACGGCATGGCCGCCCTGCGGCATTCTGGATTGCGGGCTTCGTGCTCCTGGCAGCATGGGGCGTCAGCATGCTCTGGCTTCGGGGTCACAGCGGAAGGGCACCCTCCGCTATCCGGTCAACGTCGTACGGCGCGTTGGTGCCCTCGGAAACACATTTGGTCTACCGTGTCATGGCGGGTCAGGACGCGATGGGTGACCTCGAGTACTCAGTGATCGCCCAGGGATCCGGGCGGCGGATCACATGGCGCCTGAGTCTCCTGCTCGCGGCTCAGGGAGAATCGGGCGCCGTCACCGCGAACGGTTCCTCCATGCTGGATTCCACAGGGACACTGTCGTCGTTCTCGGCAACCATGGCTCTGGGCGCCCAGACCGTTGAGGTGTCAGGTACTCGGAGAGAGGATGTGATGACGATCCAATACAGTGGCTTCGGCGCTTCACGGGCTAGAGTGGTGCACGTCGACTCCACGCTTTCCGTCGGGGATGGGTTCTTTCCGGGATTGATCGGCGGTTGTCCGCGCCGCAATGAGCGATTGACCTGGCAGGTATTCGACCCGCTTACCCTCGTGAGCAACGACGTGAGCCTAGAACGAGAGCGCGGGAGTGTCATGCCGCCGGCCCCGGAGGATGGGTGCGTGCTGGCGGTGGTGTACAAGGGACTGAAGACATTGATGTGGGTGGACGCACAAGGTGTCGTCGTGCGGCAGCGGACCCCGGTGGGCTGGGAACTGGTGCTTGAGCCAGATCACGATCACCCCCCGAATGGCCAGGTTCGACCATGACCGCATCAGGGGGGGAAAGAGGAGAGGGCACGTGAACGAGGCAATCCGGCTCGAAGGGCTTGGGAAACGATTCGGATCCCTGTGGGCGGTCAGGCAGCTTTCTCTCACAGTTCCGTCTGGGGCGATTCATGCCTTCCTGGGGCCCAACGGGGCCGGGAAGACAACAACGCTCAAACTCATCGCGGGGCTCCTGTTCCCTACCGAGGGCACCGTGCGGATCGGGAACATGGACCCGTCCCGGGACTGGGAACCCGTCCGTCGGATGCTGTCATATGTCCCCGATGTGCCATTCCTCTACGGCAAGCTCACCGGTGAGGAGTTTCTTGGATTCGTGGGTGGCCTACACGGAATGGATGGCGGGAGTCTCGTCGCGAGAATCGACCTCTTCGTAGAGCGGTTCGGTCTCCAGCAATATCATCGCCGCCGGGTGGAGAGCTACAGCCATGGGACCCGTCAGAAATACGTGATATCCGCAGCGCTTCTCTCGCATCCACGGGTGCTGCTGGTGGACGAACCCATGGTCGGGCTTGACCCTGCCAGCAGCCGTATTCTGAAAGACTTGCTCCGAGAAGAGGCCGACGGGGGCGCGTGTGTGCTCCTCTCAACCCACACCCTCTCGGTCGCCCAGGAGTTGGCGGACCGTATCACCGTGATCAACAGGGGAAGCCTCGTGCTCTCCGGGACAACGTCGGAGCTGCTCGGGCACGATCGGGCTCGATCGCTCGAGGATCTCTTCCTCGAGATCACGCAGCCGACATGACCGGTCTCCTGCTGTTGACGCGGGTGTTGGAGCGACGCGTCCGGCACGGGATCACTGATGAGCTGTCACGCTCGATCCTGAAGACGGTGACGGTACTGGCCGGGGCCCTGGCCTTGCTGGTGGGCGTGTATGCCGGGTCCTTGTACGGTCTTCGCCTGCTGCTGAGTTTCCCCGGCCTGGGAGAGGTGCTTGCGGCGCGGATGCCCGGCCTCGTGTACCTGGTCTTGATGGGGATGTTGACCATGAGCTCGGCCGTGACCTTCCTCGGCGTCTACTTCCGTGGCGGGGAGTCGGCCTTTCTTCACATACTTCCCGTGTCCCGAAGGACCGTGCTGTTTTCTCGATGGATCGAGACCCTCTTCTTGAGCACCTGGGCCTTTCCCGCCATGGCGCTTCCCTTTCATGTTGCGTTGTGGGTGACACTGCGTGCGAACACCGGGTACTTGGTGAGTTTCGCATTCTTCCTCCCTGCATTCGCCACCCTGGCAACTGCTGTCGGCGCTCTGGCCGCCTGCGGAATCGTTGCGTTGGGGCCGTTGTGGCGCGTTCTCCGCATGGCGGCGGTGGCAGCTGCCGGAGCTTGGCTCGTGCTGTGGGCCTGGCGGAGTAATGGTGCGGTCCAGGTGCAGCTTCAGGATGACCCGGTCTTGTTCCTCCAAACGACCCTCTCACGGTTCAACCTGGGGTTCAGCCCCTACTTTCCCTCAGGCTGGTGGTACCTGGGAGCCGAAGCTCTTCGCGCGGGGCATGTCGGCACGGCCCTGGGGTTCTTCGCCTGCCTGAGTGCTTCCGGGCTGCTGCTGGTGTGGGTCCTTCTGAGCTTCGCCCCTGGCCCAGTGTACCGACTCTGGACACAGTGGTCCACGGGCTCCGCGGGGTACCCGACAAGAGGCGCCTGGGTTGCCGTGGAGCGGCTTCTTGGTTTCCTGAGCCCCCCAATCCGCGCGCTCATGATGAAGGACCTGCGTCTCCTGATCCGTGACCCCAGTCAGTGGG
The DNA here is from genome assembly GCA_025453925.1 of Candidatus Eiseniibacteriota bacterium. Lineage (GTDB taxonomy): Bacteria > JAFGKV01 > JAFGKV01 > JAFGKV01 > JAFGKV01 > JAFGKV01. The sequence goes on from JALOPK010000009.1 coordinate 16,696, forward strand.
CGCAGACGGTGTTCTTGTTCGGGTTGATGGGCATCTATGTCGCGAGCCTCAGAGGAATGGCATACCACAACCTGCCGATGTCGTGGAGGCTGCTGGTCGTCGCCGCAAACTTCGCGGCGGTGGCAGGGATTCTCGCGTCGCTGGGCACCAGGTTCTTCTTCCCCCTGCCAAGTCTGGAAGCCAGGATGGCGTGGGTTGTCCGGGTTGCGCCCATACCTCCCCACTACACGGTCTGGGCCAAGGTCGCGCTGGCGATGCTGTGGACGCTTCCTCCCGCGGCCGCCATCGCGGCGGGCACCATCTACATGCTTGATCTCCCCCGCTCGCTGGTCATGATCGCGCTGCTCGACGTCTTTCTCATTGATCTTGCGCTCATGAGCATGAGCGTCGGTCTGGGCGTTCTCCTGCCCGAGCTGGGACAGGATGAACCGGCCAGGATCGTCTCGGGATTCGGCGGTACTGCCGCCTTGCTTCTGGGGCTTGGCTACGTGCTCATCGCGGCGGTGCTCGTGTGGGTGCAGGTAGGATGGATACCATGGCTCACGAGGGCTGCCTCCCACGGGTTGGGTACCATCTGCCTCGGTCTGGTGTCGCTTGCCATCAGCTTCTCGGCATTACGGGCAGCGGCACGGAGGGTGAGTCAGATCGAGATCACCGGCTGAGCAAGGGCTCGGAGTGGAAGCACCGGCTCAGCTTCCCTGGGGAAGGATCCGCTGCAGTCCGTCAACCAGCCATCGGGCGAGGATCTCGTGTCCTGCAGGGCTGAGGTGGCAGAAGTCCTGCAGATATCCCTCGGGTGTACTCCACGGCATGTCGGCCAATCGGGCAAGCTCGATGGAGGACCAACCCCTCTCCTGGCAGAGGTTCCTGACGCGACGCTGAGCTTCCGAGAACGCCCGGGCATTCCACGTGGGTGGCTGCCTCGACATGGTTGTTTCGAGCAGGACCATCAGTTTCGCGTCGTGGGCCTCGACGATCTGCCCGATGGCCTGAAAGTTGCGCTCCGTTTCGGCCGGGGCTACTCGCAGCTCTCGGGGCTGCCCCCCCGGAGCCGGATTCAGGAAAGAGAACCCCTCCGGATTCACACCGGTCGTGAGGAAGACCCGCAGTTCGGTGAGGTATCGCTCCAGAAGAAGGAACACGTCGGAGCGCCGCAACACGTGGCGAATGCGTGCTCCGGGACTGGCGCTGGCCAGTGACTCCGCGCGATCACTCGCCACCACCGGCCAGGCGTCGTTCACGCCGACGCACACCACCACAATTCTGGGGTGAAACTGACCGAGCCCCCGGCCCTTCAAATACCGGTGCACCTGGTGCGATGTGAACCCAACGACTCCGGCATTGATGACCTGCACATCCCGACATTCCGGCCGCTGCCGGAGGATGCCTGCCGCCACATTGGTGAATCGTTCGTGCTCGTGGACCAGCGACCCCCACACCACCGAGTCCCCGACCACCAAAATGTTGACGCGGCGCCTGCCGGAATCCACGGGGCCCTGCCTGAGCCCGAGGGAATTCGTGCGAACCCCGGGTGTTGACCACACCGTCCCCCGCACATGAGGCCGGGGCCACCAGAAAAGCTCTCGATCATAGGCGAGCAGCGGCTCCTTGGTCTCCAGGACGAAGTTGTGTTTCTGCTCGGTGACGAATCGCGGAACGCCCTCCGGGCTCGGGCAGGCTCGGGTGCGCACGCAGGCCATCCACACCGGATTCGCGCAGCGCAAGCCGGACTCGGCCGCCGCGAGGAGCAACACGCCCGGGAGCAGCGAGAACATGACGGCCCTGCCGCGTGGGAACCGGGGACGTGTCGGCTCACCCGTTCCGTCCGGGGAGAGTGTAAGGCCTGGTTCCGAGGGGTGTTGCTCCATTTCGGTGGTCTTCAGCGCGCGCCGGTCACGAGGTTCTCCGCGCGAATCCCGGTCATGGTGTGAATAGCGCGAAGCGAAAGAGCGGGAAACGGCCGCCGTGCCCGGACATGATCGGCTCGGCCCGCGCCATGAGCCGAACCGGGCACCATGAGCGACGCCCGGCCCACGCCCTCACGGAATGACGATCACGGGAGCGGTATGCCGTGCGCCGCCCGCCCGGTAGACCAGCATGAGCGCGCCGCATTGCTGGCGAGCGGGCAAAGTGATCAGCGGTTGTGAGATCCCGCCCGAAAGGCGATGGGAGAGGAGGCTTCGGCCCGAAATGTCAACCAGATCGAGCGTTCCAGTCGTCGGGCTGCCGAGGGGCAGCAGAACCGAGAGTGTACACCCGGGATGGGCGGGCACCGGCCATGTCGCCAAGTGTGGGGACTGCACGGCGGGAATCGCGCCGGAGAGCCGATACGGCATAGTCAGACCCTCCGCCCCGACAGCGGTGATGGCAATGCCGGTGGGATCGCCCCGGTTGGTATGGGATGAAGGGGTCGTGGCAGGGGTGAAGGATGCCTGATCCGGTCCGTCATCCTCCGAGAAGGCCGCACCCCGCTTCATCGGACGACTGCCCGGATCCTCCAGCCACACGCGATAGGGTGGACTGGACTCGACGTTGTTTACCGGCTGCGACACGTCGATATGGTAGATGAGGAGGCCATCCTCCGGGATCTGGTCGTCTATCCCCGCCCTGGTCCGGTTCTCGAGGAGAAAGAACTCCGACTCGACGGGCGTCAGGATGAGATGAATGCCACCGCCCGAACCCAGTCCGGCGAGGGTATGCTCGCCGTCGCCTGGGTATGAGGGAGTGAGCCAGCCCGAAACGCCATTGCCAGGGTCCGCATCGATATCCCACTCCAAGTAGCCGCCCGGGCGGCATGGCCGGGTCCCCGGTGGTGATCCAAGCCAGAGCCCGATGTCCATGACTGACCACGGCCCCACGGGCACCGCGGAACTGCCACTCACATCGTAGAGGTCAGGTGCGCCGAAGCTGTGGAGAAGCTCATGGACTACGACTCCCACGGGATCCGATGCCGCCACCATCACGTATCCGGCGGAGACTTCGCCGCCATCGCCGCCGGGTTCGGACAGAAGGACGCCGTCGAGCCGCGTGTCCACTCCGCCGGCCGCGACACCGTACACCCACCAGCGATGGGACCAGATGTCGTTTCCCATGCCGGTGGCTGCCTGGTCATTGCCAGACTGAATCACGATCACATGGGCTTCACCCATCTCCAGCGTGCCGTTCGCGTTCAGGTCAAGATCGCGGTAGTCGACCGACGAATCCGCCGATACGAAGACTTCCCTCGCCAGTTCATAGATCGGCTGGTTGAGGTCGTCGACACCCGCGCCATCCGCCCCGTAGAATGCCGCCGGTTTGCTGGCCGTGAACCAGGAGTCGGCCAGCGATGTCACCTCAAGGGTCAGCGCGCCGGCGGACACGCCCTCCAGATAGGCGGTGATGGTGGAGGCGACGCCGTCCGCGACAGGGCCAAACGACTGGGTGGCGGGCGCGTCAGGGAACTGGACACCCAGGATGTACACCCGGGCATCGCCTGTGGCGGAAACCGAGGCCCGGGCATAGGACGACGGCCGTCGAGATCCCCTCGTGACAGAGAGAGTCATGCCGTCTGCGACCACACTGTAGCCCCGCTCATCGCCGATGACCTGGGCAGGGAGGCCGTCGCCGGACGTCATCGAAAGGCACGGGCACGCAGGGGCTGACGCAATCCGCGGGGGCACCAGCAACGCCAGGAGCAATCCAGCGACAGTCCAGCCGCGCAACGCTATTCCAGTCGAACCATGGGGCGCGTGTACCCAGGTGTCACAGGACCTCTTCGTCAGTGTCCTCAATCTCTGCCGGCGCCTCTCCAGCCGCACCCTGCGGCGTGGGCACATCAGCGTCCGCCGGCTCCTTTGGAGTCACCTTCCGGTCGCTCTTCTCCGAGATCACCCGGATCTCATCCTCCAACTCCGCGATGCGATCCCTGCCGTCGCGAACGTCCTGCAAATAGGAGAGCACGGCCCCATCGTCCCACACCGAGGGCTTGCCGTGTTCCGCCAGTTCGAAGACATGGGCGCCCAACTCGGTGAACGCCTTCCGGATGGACTGGCGCACGGTGTAGATTGAATAGCGCAAGCGGGCGACCCGTGCGGCCTCCTCGGTCTTCTCTGCAACGACCTCGGCACCTTTCTTCAGTGCCTGCGCTCCTTCCTCAAGGCCCTTCTTGACTTCTTCCCAGAACGACATTGCTCCTCCTTGCGCGGGTGCCCTCCACAGCTTCCCCCATGCGGGGGCCGGAGCATGGACGGCGGGTTTCCTCTACGTTACTGGTCGGCGAGCCGACTGTCAACGCGCCGACACCAAAACCGTTGCACCGGGGGATGCCGGGCAATAACCTGGCACCCGCACCTTACGTTCACTCAGTACCCCATGTTCCCGTGTTCTGTTCATGAGGAGGACCATGCCGTGGCGAAGCGGGGCACAGAGGTCAGGACCGTGGGCATCTCCGCCACGGGGATGTACGTTCCGGATCGCATTCTGACAAACGCTCACCTCGAGAAGATGGTCGATACCACCGACCAGTGGATCCAGACGAGGACCGGCATCAGGGAGCGGCATGTCGCGTCTCCGGGGACCCCCGCCTCAGATCTGGCGGCGCCCGCGCTGCAATCGGCGTTGCGTACCCGCGGGCTGTTGCCGGAGGAGTTGGATCACGTCATCGTCACCACCGTCACGCCGGATATGTTCTTTCCTTCGACGGCCTGCGTGCTGCAGGACAAAGTGGGCGCGCGTAACGCGTGGGGATACGATCTTTCCGCGGCATGCTCGGGCTTCATTTTCGGCCTCATCGCCGGGAGCCAGGCAGTTGCCAGTGGTTCGGTGCGGAATGCCGCCGTCGTCGGTGTGGATGTGTTGACCACTCTCGTTGACTGGACCAACCGCAACCAGTGCGTGCTGTTCGGAGACGGGTGCGGGGTGGTGATCCTTGAGCCGCGTGACGATGGAGACGGCATCATCGATGCCGTGCTCCATGTCGACGGTTCGGGAGGGCAGTACCTCAACATGCTGGGTGGCGGCAGCCTCAATCCTCCCACCCATGCCACCGTTGACCAGGGGCTCCACTACCTGTATCAGGACGGCAAGGCCGTGTTCAAAGTGGCATCGACGTCGATGGCCGACGTCACCCTTGAGGTCGTGGAGCGCAATGGGTTCAGAATCCAGGACATCAGCCTGATCATACCTCATCAGGCCAATCTGCGCATCATAGAGGCGGTGGCAAAGCGTCTCGGCATCCCGCGCGAACAGGTGCTCATCAACATTGACCGCTACGGCAACACCACGTCGGCCACGATACCCATGGGTCTTCACGAGGCAACGCGCTCAGGGCGCGTCAAGAAGGGCGACCTCGTCGTGCTGACGTCGTTCGGCGGCGGCTACACGTGGGGGGCCGTGCTCCTGCGATGGGAGTTGTGATCGAGCTCCCGCCGCTCACCGTTGGTCGTCGATGAGTTCCAGCAATTCCTCCCACGCGGGGTTCTCGACCTCGCCCCGCACCGTGGAGTGGACCAGGCGGTAGTCGCCGTAGCCCCGTTCGTCGACGAAAATGAACTTGCCCTGACCCTCGATGGCATAGGTCCAGATCTCATGGTCTCTGGTGCCGGGGTTGGAGATGTTGCGTTCCAGCTCCTTGGGAGGACCGTAGGTGATGTACACCCGGCCGCGGTCGGTCCGCCAGCCAGGGTTGTGGCCGCTGTAGTGATCGTTGACGTATTCGTACCGTCTGGTCATCTCCTGCAAGTAGGGGTTGCCCGCGGCTGAGCGCTCGGGATCGCGCTGGATCCAGAACCGTCTGATGAAGTTGTCCTTTCCTGCCTCATCCAGGCTTTCGAACAACGCCTTCTCGCGGGATGATGCGAGATAGACGAGAAGGTCGCGACTCATCAGCATCTGTTCATCGCTGAGCTCCGACGCGCTCGCGTCGCCTGCGCGTCTCGCGGCGACTATCAGGATGTCACGGCGGCACGACGTGCGAAGACCGGTAACGGGGTCTTCCACCCTCGCCACGAGGTCGTACCTCCCGGGCGGGATGCCCACAAGGCTCAACCCAGAGATCTTGATCACGCGGGATTCCCCGCCGCTTTTGCCCTTGGTCGAGAATGAACGGGCCTCTTGACCAGAGCGATCCACGATCCGGTACGTGAGGCTGAAGCTGTCTGAGAGGGCCGAACTCGGGGAGAGGTTGTAGACCTCCTGGTACACGTACAGCATCGGCCCCGATGCACCGAACGCCCGGTCTGGGCTGGGAATGATCCTGAAACCCTCCCGCACGAACTGGCCCTCGGCATCGGTCAGGGGCACCGAATTGGACACAAGCATGTCCGACAGCATGAGCCCGGGAGCCGCGTAGGCAGGGATCGTCACGACCCGCGACACTTCGAACGTGCGGTCACGCCCCCGGTCGACGGCGACGAGGTCGAACGTGTACTTCCCCGGCGGCATCTCCAATGTGGAACTGTCGAGGAAATAGACGTCGTGCCCTGCCGAGTCCGGCGGAGGGGCCAGCAGGCGCTCCCACCGGTCGGACAGCAGGGGGGTTCCCGCAGAGTCCTGCACCGTCACGGAGAACGAGACGGCCGCGCGCTCCCCCTCGGCAGTCGAGAGAACGCCGAGGCTGTCCGTGGAGAGCTTGACCGACAGCTCCACCTCCGTGCCCCCATCGGGGGCACGAAACGTGGCCAGATCCACCCAGAACCCCGTAGCCCCCACCCCTGACCATGCCAAGAGAACCCACACCGTCACTTGGCGGAACATCGTTCACGCTCCCTCTCGATCATGGTCGCAAAGCGACGCATGCCCTCGGTGATCTCCCCGGGCGACACCATGCTGAAGCTGGCGCGCATGCAGTGTGCCAGGGATCGCGAGACGGCGAAGGCACTGCCTGGCACCAGAAGCACCATGAGGTCCTCGGCGTCACTCCTGATCATGCGGTCCGCGTCGAAACCGGTGGGCAACTCGAACCACATGAACATCCCGTGACGCGGCACGTTGAAGGCGACATCGCCGGGAAGATGTTCCCGGGCGGCCTCGACCATTGCGTCCCGGTTGGCCCGATAGAACCGGCAATTGTCTTCGATGAGCCGCATGAACCCATCAAACCCGTGGGACTCGATGAAAGCTGCGAGCATCTCCTGGGCGGTCATGCTGGTGTGCAGATTGGCGCACTGTTTGAAGAGCACGAACTGACGCATGATGGCCGACGACCCGGTCGCATACCCCACACGGAGGCCTGGAGCGAAGATCTTTGAGAACGAGTCGAGCCTGATCACCCGCTCCGGGTTCCCCTCCAAGGCCTGGAGAGTTGGCAGCCTCTGACCCCCCTCCAGACTCACCAGTTGGTAGGGGTCATCCTCAATGATGAGGAAGTCGTGCCGCCGCGCCAGATCCAGGAGCTGCATCCTCCGCTGCAGCGAGAGGGTTGTTCCTGCGGGATTGTGCCCGGACGGCACATCATAGACGAACTTCGGAGGCGCCTCGCCACGCGTGCGCGCTTCTTCCAGGAGAGCCGCCAGCTCGTCAATCCGAAGCCCGTCTCCGTCTATCGAGACGGTCCGGATGGCGCGGCAGAACGCGCCGACTGCCGAAGCTGTGCCGGGATACAACGGCTCCGCGGCAACGATCCAGTCCGCCTCGTCGAGAAACAGATAGGCGGCAATGAAGATGCCTTCCTGGCTGCCATTGAGGACCACCAACTGGTCGTCCGTCAGCGTCACACCGTCCTTGTACTGTTGCCACTTGAGAATGGCCTGACCGAGTTCCTTGTGAGCGGGTGTCGGGCCGTACTGCGCCGCCCTGGCCATGCGGGCGCCCGTGATGGCGATTTCCCGGCCGCTTCTGAACGTCACGTCCATGCGAAGGAAGGCAAAGGTTTCCGGGTTGGGGTATCCGCCGCCCAACGATATCATCCCCGGCAGGGATAGGTAGGGCATGAGTTCGCGGATTGGTGAGGGTGCGAGATGGCGTGCTCGCGCGGCGAGCCGTTCAGCCACGCTCAGCATGCGGCCTCCTTGTTGATAAGGTGGATTTGTCCTAGCGCCCGCCGGTGCAACAGCTTCCATCGGCCTGTGCGATCGCGGTACGGCCGGCACCGCTTCCGCGCATCACTGTCTGGGTGGTCCTGCGCACTATGCGAGAGATTTGCGTTCCGACCGCTCCCACGCAAGGGAGATCAGCTCATCCACGATCTGGGCAAAGCTCATTCCATCCGCCATGAAGAGCCGCGGGAACATGCTGATCTCGGTGAACCCCGGTATGGTGTTAATCTCGTTGACCATAGCGCCCTGATCACCAATCAGGAAGTCAACCCGGGCATACCCTGCGCCGTCAGCGACCCGATAGGCGGCCACGGCCATTTCCCGCAAGCTCTCGGTTTCCCGACCCGATAGACCCCGGGCCGGCACGAATAGCCCGGAGTCGTGCACGTATTTCGACTCGTAGTCGTAGAATTGGTTGCGAGGGACTATTTCCCCCACCACGCCGGCCGCCCGCGGGGCGTCGTTGCCCATGACGGCGCATTCGATCTCTCTCGCATGCGGGACCGCCATCTCTACGATGGCCGTCGAGCCATAGCGGAGCGCAAGATGGATTGCCTGACCCAGCAGCGCCGCGTCATCGACCCTGGAGATCCCGATGCTCGATCCGAGGGAGGATGGTTTCACGAACAAAGGCAGGCCTAGAGCTTCGATCACGGCATCGCTCTCCGCCCGGGAGTCGGCCGACCAGGCCCCCGCGTGGACCGTTCGAAACTCCGGCGTGGGGATGCCGTGATGCACGAGAAGGGATTTGAGAGTCGGTTTGTGCATGCAGACGCTGTTGAAGAGCACGCCTCCGCCCACATAAGGTACTCCCGCGGTCTCGAGCAGGCCCTGGATCGTTCCGTCTTCCCCGTATGGCCCGTGGAGGACGGGGAAGACCATGTCCGCTTGGGACAGAATGCGCCAGAGCTCCCCCAGATCAGAGTGAAGGTGATAGGGGTGGCGCTCCGGATCGGTGGCATCGGCGCAGGTATGCGCGAGATGATCCTGCCCGTATAGGGTCTCGCTCTGTGCCCAGCGGCCGTCTTGGTCGATCTCCACCAACATGACCCGGTATCTGTCACGGTCAATGGCGCGCGCCACCGCGCTCCCCGAAACCAAAGAGACTTCCCGTTCACTCGATCGCCCACCCATGACTACGGCCACAGTTCGCCTGATCATGGAATCCTCCTCTGGACACAGGCCACTAGGGGGTGCAGATTAGTGGATCACGCCACATCAAGGCAATGCCGCCGTACACGAATCACAAACCGAGGACCCCATGCCCCAGAACGATGACGCCTCCTGCGAAGGTGAGGACTCCGGCGCGACGCCGTTCAGGGCCGGGCACGTCGCCTTGGTGGGCCGCCCCAACGTGGGGAAGTCAACCCTGCTCAACGCTTTGGTGGGACAGGCACTGGCCGCGGTGAGCCACAAACCGCAGACGACGCGGATGACCGTGCGGGGCATCGTGACGGGGCCTCACTGCCAACTGGTCCTCGAAGACACCCCCGGGCTCATGGACCCACGTTCGACATTGGACAGAGCGATGCTCCGACTGGCCCGGATCACGGCGGCCTCCGCGGATGTCGCCGTGGCGGTCACGCGACCGTGGGAGACCAACCTGGGCGATGATGTCCAGCTCATCCGAACCGTTCCGGGCACCGCGCCGGTGGTCGTCGCCATCAACAAGATCGATCTTGTACCGAAGGAGAGGCTTCTTCCCATCATTGCCCGCCTGGCCGGGCAGCCGCGGGTGTGCGATGTCGTGCCGATCAGCGCGACCGAACGGGATGGCCTGGATGTCCTCGTCCGTGTCGTGGCAGCGCGCATGCCCGAGTCTCCCCAGCTCTTCCCCCCCGACCAGGTGACCGATCAACCCGAGCGCTTTTTCGTCGCCGAGATCCTGCGCGAACAAGTGCTCCTCCTGTACCACCAGGAGGTTCCCTATGCCACCGCCGTCGAGATCGAGGAGTTTGCCGAGCGGGAGCACGGGAAGGATCTCATCCGGGCCACCATCTGGGTCGAGCGGGAGAGCCAGCGCATGATCCTCCTCGGAGCGGGCGGCTCCGCCCTGAAACGTCTGGGCGTGCGCGCCCGCACGCAGATGGAACATCTCTTGGATCGGCCGGTGTACCTGGAGCTATGGATCAAGGTCCGGCCGAAGTGGAGGGATCGAGACGGCGACCTTGCTCGCCTCGGGCTCGCGCCCGACAGATCCTGACCGTAAGTCGTTGACAGCGTAAGGGCCTCGGCTATCTTGCCTGCCCATTCTTCTCCACAATCTCACCCGTGACTCATCCCGTCACAGAACCCAACATCCTGCGCGGGGTCGAACCACCCGAGAAGCACACAGAGGGTTCGGAGGTTCTCGTAGTGAAGGCTTTGTCCGTTTTCATTGCAGCGTTTCTCGCCGCAGGCATGGCTGTCTCGGCGGAGGCCAGCGAGATGTCCATCGAGCCGGGGGACGTGCTCGCCATTACCGTTCAGGGGCAGGATGCCTATACCAAGACAGTGACCGTGAACTCCAAGGGCATGATCGATTATCCGTTCATGAACAACGTGCCCGTCACCGGAATGTCGCTCGGAACCCTGCAGGAGTACATCACGTACAAACTCGTTGCCGTGGTGCCCAGGCCCGTGGTGCTCGTCTCCATGCCTCAGGCCTACCTGATTGCTGTGAGCGTTTTGGGGCAGATCAACAACCCGGGCGTGATCCAACTCTCTACCGAGTCCTCCGTGCAGGAGGCTATCCAGAAGGCCGGCGGGGGTACGGCCATGGCCCGTCTTGACGGAATCAAGATTGTCCGGGAAGTGGAAGGCAACATCCGCACCCAGATCGTGAACCTGCAGGAGTTCATGGCGACGGGCGATCCCAACCTGCTCTACCCGCTCCGCGACGGCGACAAGATCATCGTGCCGGGGACCATTCAGGGCAACCGGGTGAACATCATGGGGGCCGTCGCAACGCCGGGTTTTTACTACATCTTCGAGAACGTCAGACTCCTGGATGTGATCACCAAGGCGGGCGGCTTCACTGCCAATGCGAAGAAGAACCAGGTCTGGATCGTGTCGACTGCCTCGGGGGAGACGATCAGGAGGGCGGTCAACGTCGACAAGTTTTTCAAGAAGGGCGACTCCAACTCCAATCCCGAAGTCTACGCCGGTGACAGCGTGTTCGTGCCTGAGAAGGCGGAAGCTGTCCTGAGCTGGGAGGGTTTCATTGCCTATGCCCGTGACATCACCCAGCTCCTCATTGTGTACCTCACCATCGTGCGCATCGAGCGCGAGACGAGCTAGTCGACCGGATCACGCGACCGCGCTCGCACCACGCGAGCCGTCGGGGCCGAGAACCGCGAGGATGATCAGTGCAGCCACAGGAGACCAAGTACCAGGACTACGTTGACCTTCTTGAGAGCCGATAGCGTCTCATGGAATGCAGGATACAGCATCAACCGACTGGGCTTTGATCGCTTCGCCT
>JALOPK010000136.1 GCA_025453925.1 Candidatus Eiseniibacteriota bacterium
CGAACCGTGGTGGCACCACCAGAGATCTGCAGACCACTGGCCCCGGGGCCGGCCTGGCTCCCATCCAGCTCGATCATCATGATCGCGGGGGCGGCCTCGGTGGCCGGAGATGCTCCGGGCTGGGAGCATCCGTCGATGAGCACCGGGTCGGTCAGCGTCGGAAGGGGGGACGTGGGCTGTATGGTATGCGGACCCGTGCCCGGGACGGCAAATGCGACGGTGTCGAGGCCCTGTGTCTGGTTGGACTGGGTCAAGGCCCACCGGAGGGTGCCTGCCGCCGTCCCGTCGGCGCTGGTCGTGACCGTGAACACCTCCGCCGATGCCGTGTGGAGCGGCACCGATGCAATGATGACGAGCACCATTAGCGCATTCCGTCTCCATGCGCGTGAGAGATCATTCCTCGTGCGAGACGTGCCACAGCGAAACACGATACCCTCCTCTGGTCTCGAACCATCACCGGGGTTAACCGAAGATCACCGCGCGATCCGGGGGCCGCGGAATCGGCCGATCCCCATGGGCCCCGCGGGACTCCTTCAGGCTCACGCGCACAGGGGAGTGAAACTGAAACCGAAGTTGCGCGCCGGGCAACTGCAGTCAAGGGGTGCAGGAGCGAACCCTTTTGCCGGGCGGTTGTCGGCGGCAAGTGCCTGCTCCACTCATGCGCGGTCCACGTTGAGTCGCGAATACTGGTCTCGGGCGCTTCCGCGGAAGAGAAAACCCCTCGCCTGTTGCGGCTTCGGGTGTGCCCCGCGAGGGCAGGCCGCAGGCATGCCCCGGTGCGTTGTCGGCCTGAGGCGGCCGCGAAGCGGGTCTCACCTGCGGGTCCGGCCGCATTTGACAAGAAGGGGGGGAGACAGGAACTTCGTCGCGTCTCATTGATCCACAGTCACCATGCCCGATCGAACTCCCGCGCCAGGCCTCGGTGGCCGTGGTTGACGGGGCTCGTTTTTTCGATTCGGCAGATGATTCGCGGTGTTCGCCGCATCGCAGCGCCGCGGGATATGGTCGAGCCGTGCACATGGAGGAGAGCAATGGCGAAGGGTGCGTTCAATCCGTTTGAGATGGCGCAGAAGCAGTTCGATAGCGTCGCGGATCTGTTGGGTCTGGATCAGCCGACCCGAGATCTGCTCCGCTGGCCGATGCGCGAGTACCACTTCAACATCCCGGTGCGGATGGATGATGGGTCCGTGCGGGTGTTTCGCGGGTTCCGATCCCAGCACAACGACGCCCGCGGTCCGTGCAAGGGAGGAATCCGGTTCCATCCCCAGGAGACCATCGACACCGTGCGCGCGCTGTCCATGTGGATGACCTGGAAGTGCTCGGTCGTCGATATCCCTCTGGGCGGAGGCAAGGGCGGCGTCATCTGTGATCCGCACGATCTGTCCGAGCGGGAGCAGGAGCGGCTCTGCCGCGGGTGGATCCGCCAGATCGCGAAGAACGTCGGTCCGCTCAGTGACGTGCCGGCGCCGGACGTTATGACCAATCCGCAGCACATGCTGTGGATGCTGGATGAGTTCGAGGTCATCCAAGGCGCCAAGTACCCGGGTTTCATCACCGGCAAGCCCGTGGGCCTGGGCGGATCGCTGGGGCGCACGGAAGCCACCGGCTACGGAGTCGTGTACACGCTCCGCGAAGCGCTGAAGGAGATGGGCGTCAGGCCTGAGGATACCATCGCCGCAGTCCAGGGATTCGGCAATGTCTCCCAGTATGCCATCCAGCTTTACTCCCAACTGGGCGGCACCGTGATCTGCGTGTCGTGCTGGGACCAGGCCGACCAGCTCTCCTATACCTACCGGAAGAAGAGCGGGATCAGCCTCGAGGAGCTGCTGGCGATTACCGACCGGTACGGCGGGATCGACAAAGGCAAGGCTCAGGATCTTGGATACGAGCGGCTCCCCGGCGACGCGTGGATCGAGCAGGATGTTGACGTTCTCATCCCGGCCGCGCTGGAGAATCAGGTCAATGCCGAAACCGTGAAGAAGATGAGCAGGCGGGTGAAAGTCATCGTCGAAGGCGCCAACGGGCCCACGACTCCCGATGCCGACGCCGTCCTCAAGGAGCGGGGCGTGTTCGTGATTCCCGACTTCCTGGCCAATGCCGGCGGGGTCACGTGCAGCTACTTCGAACAGGTTCAGTGCAACATGAACTACTTCTGGACGAAGGACGAAGTGCTGGGCAAACTGGACCAGAAGATGACCGCCGCCTTCATCGCCGTCAGCGATCTGGCGCGGAAGCGCAAGCTCTTCATGCGTGATGCCGCGTACGTGATCTCGGTCAGCCGAGTCGTCGACGCGTGCAGGGCCCGCGGCTGGGTCTAGTCTCGATTCAGGCTCCACACCCTCCCCGGAATCCCCGGGGAGGGTGTATGCTTTCCGGCCACTTCCCACTCGTCGGGGTGCAGCATGAGTGAACTCTCGGTCTTCGATCGCAGGTTCTTTGGCGGAGAGAGCGCAGTGACGCGCATCGGCACGGGATCGCTGGGAGGCAAGGCCCAGGGGCTCGTCGCCATCGAACAGACCATCCGGCAGCAATTCCCCCCGGAACGAACAAAAGGCTTCACGATCACCATTCCCCGGATGACGGTGATCGGCACTGATTTCTTCGATGCGTTCCTCGCGCAGAACGGTCTTCTGGAGATCGCCTACTCCGATGCTCCCGATGATCGCATCGGCCACGCCTTCCAGCGCGGCGATCTGCCGCCGCGCCTGGTGGGGGATCTCCGGGCGGTGACCGGCGAAGTTCGCACGCCCCTCGCCGTCCGCTCCTCCAGCATGCTCGAAGATGCCCTGTATCAGCCGTTCGCCGGGGTATACGCGACGAAGATGATCCCGAACAACCAACCCGATCCCGATCTGCGCTTCCGGCGTCTCGTCGAGGCGGTCAAGTTCGTCTGGGCCTCGACCTTCTTCAAAGAGGCGAAGACCTACCTCAAGAGCGTGGGGAAGGATCCCTCGGTGGAGAAGATGGCGGTCATCATCCAGGAAGTCGTCGGGGCGCCCGCCACGGATCGGTTCTACCCGACCTTCGCCGGCGTCGCCCGCTCCTACAACTTCTACCCGTGCGGGTATGCCAAGCCGGAAGACGGCGTAGTCGATCTGGCCCTGGGCCTGGGCAAGACCATCGTCGACGGCGGACGGGTGTGGAGCTACTCTCCGGCCTACCCCAAGGCCCCCCCTCCGTACGGGAACGTCGGCGACATGCTGAAGAACACGCAGACGACGTTCTGGGCCGTGCACATGGGATCTCCCCCGCCACACGATCCGATCCGGGAGACGGAGTACATGATCGAGCTCGGTCTCGACGCGGCCGACTACGACAATACGCTGCGCTTCGTGGCGTCCACGTATGATCCCGGCGCCGACCGGCTGGTGCCTGGGGTGGGTTCGGACGGGCCGCGGGTGGTGAATTTCGGCCCGATCCTCGACTACGAGGAAGTCCCTTTCAATGACCTCATCCGCGCGGTGCTCAAGGCCTGCGAGGATGCCGTCAAGGCCCCCGTCGAGGTGGAGTTCGCCGTGACGCTGGACCGGAAGCGCGGCCTGCCCGCCCGGTTTGGCTTTCTCCAGGTGCGCCCCATGGTGGTCTCGTCGGAGGAAATCGACCTGCCGCGTGAACGGCTTGCGGGCGATGAGGTGGTCGTGGGTTCCGAGACCGTGCTGGGGAACGGGCGGCGGGATGACATCCAGGACATTGTCTATGTGATCCCCGAGTCTTTCGAGCCCCGCTTTACCGCCATGATCGCGGCCGAACTGGAGCGGATGAACGCTGAGCTCGCCGACCAAGGCAGACCGTACCTCTTGGTCGGTTTCGGGCGCTGGGGTTCCTCAGACCCCTGGCTGGGCATCCCCGTCACCTGGAGCACGATCTCCGGATCCCGCGTCATCGTGGAAGCCACGCTCCCACAGATGCAGCCCGACATGAGCCAGGGTTCCCATTTCTTCCACAACCTCACCAGTTTCAAGGTCTCCTATTTCTCGGTCCGCCACACGGGTGCGCATACCATTGACTGGGATTGGATCGGCGCGCAAACTGAGGTGTCCAGAGCCCGGTTTGTCCGCCATGTGCGGACTGAGACACCCCTCTCGATCCAAGTGGACGGCCGGACGGGCCGGGGAGTGATACTGCGTCATGGATAATACCACCAAAGCAGCGGGAACGCTGTTCTCCACGCTGCATGAGCGGGCCAAGGAGCTGCGATGCCTGTATAGGGCGGAGGAGCTGCTCAACGACCCAAGCACGTCGCCCGAAGAGGCGTTCATCGGCGTGGCCCAGGCGATCCCTCCCGCTCTGCAGCACTCTGACATCTGCGTCGCCGAGATCACCTACGGGCCGCATGTGTATCGGACCGACGAGATCGAGCCGACACCATGGGGGCTCTGCGCGGACATCAGAGTGCAGGACACTACGGTGGGCAAGATCTGCGTCTACTACCGGGAGGAGCGCCCCCAATCGGGGGAAGGGCCCTTCCTCATCGATGAAGTCAAGCTCATCCGCACCATCGCCGACCGGCTCGGCCATTTCATCCTTCACCATCGCCTTCGCGCCATGTTCGCCACGGTCCAGGAGGCACGAGAGCGGCTCATCGACACGGCGCGCCCCGAGTGGTCCATGGCGCTGGGCCTGCTGAAGAAGACCGACACGGGGCTTCTCACCCGGCTGTCCAGGAAAATGATCAACTACCTGGGTTGGATCGGGGCAGCCGAGGCCCGCTCCCTGTTGCAGCGGTACGGGCAGGACGAGGGTGAGAGCGTGTTCGGCGAGAGCAATCAGCCGCAGCTTCTGGCGGAACCCGAGAGTGCGGGAACCCTGAGCGACGAGACGTTCAGGGTCTCGACCCGCTATCTCACCGACGTCGAGATTCTCGAGCGGATCGAACGCTGGATCCAGGAGGATCGTTCGTCGGAGCTTGTCCGGATGCTGCAGAACGTCTATGCGCCGCTCACGGATATCCTGGACTCCATGCAGAAGCTGCGAAGGATGATGCCCGGGGGCGCGGCCCTGCCGACGGCCGCGGAGAAGGGCGTCAGAGTGGCGCTCATTCGGCGCTTCTTCACCGAACAGCTCGAGTACATCAACCGGGCCAAGCGATTCATCGAGATTGAGGACTTCTTCGAACTGAGCGAGCGGATCATTTTCCCGGCCGGAAGCTACGGAAGGCTGGGCGGGAAGACGGCCGGCCTGTTCCTGGCCAGCCGGATCCTCCGAAGGATGGCCGCGAAGAACCCGGGCATCGGCACCGTGAAGACGCCGCGGACGTGGTTCGTCGCCTCCGACGGCATCCTCGCGTTCATCGGGCACAACAATCTGGGGGAGGCCTACGAACAGAAGTACAAGGAGGTGGATGAGATCAGGCGGGAGTATCCCCAGCTCGTGCAGGTGTTCAAGCACTGCTACTTCCCGCAGGAGTTGCTGAAGGGGCTCTCCCAGGCGTTGGACGATCTGGGTGAGGTGCCCGTCATCGTGCGCAGTTCCAGTCTTCTGGAAGACCGTCTCGGCACCGCCTTCTCCGGGAAGTACAAGAGCCTGTTTCTCGCCAACCAGGGCACCAGGGATGAGCGTCTGGCTGCCCTTGCCGATGCGGTGGCCGAAGTCTACTCCTCGACCTTCGGCCCCGACCCCATAGAGTACCGCGCCGAGCGCGGCCTTCTGGATTTCAATGAGGAGATGGGGGTCATGATCCAGGAGGTAGTGGGCAAGCGGGTCGGCAAGTATTTCCTCCCCGCCTTTGCCGGCGTGGCGTTCAGCCGCAACGAATTCCGCTGGTCGCCCCGCATCAAGCGGGAAGACGGGCTGCTGCGCCTGGTGCCCGGCCTCGGCACCCGCGCCGTGGACCGGGTGGGTGAGGACTATCCGGTGCTGGTGGCGCCCAGCAAGCCGAATCTGCGCGTGAACGTATCGTTGGATGAAGTGATCCGTTACGCGCCCAAGAAGGTTGACGTGATCAACCTGGAGAAGAACTGCTTCGAGAGCCTCGACATCCGGGAGCTGCTCCGGGAGTACGGCCCTGAGTATCCAGACATCAACAACGTCTTCTCGGTGCAGACCGGGGGGATGCTCAAGCGCGGCGTCGGGCTCATGACGGATTTCGAGCATGACGACGTCGTGGCGACCTTCGACGGTCTCGTGCTCGCCAGCCCCTTCGTGAAGCAGATGGAGACGATCCTGAAGACCCTGGAACAGGCACTGCAGACGCCCGTGGATGTCGAGTTCGCCCACAACGGTACCGACCTGTTTCTCCTCCAGTGCCGGCCTCAGGCATCGTCGGGTGACGACGTTGCGGTGGACATACCCAAGGGCTTGCCGGACAATGCGGTTCTCTTCACCGCCAACCGTTTCGTCTCCAACGGGCGCGTGCCCGATCTCACCCACGTGGTGTATGTCGATCCTGACCGGTATGGGGAGTTGGCTGACCTGTCCGACCTCTATGCGGTCGGAGAGGCGGTGGGACGTCTGAACAAGATCCTCCCCCGAAGGAAGTTCGTGTTGATGGGTCCCGGCCGCTGGGGCAGCCGGGGTGACATCAAGCTCGGGGTGCGGGTCACCTATTCGGAGATCAACAACTCCGCCATGCTCATCGAAGTGGCGAGGAAGAAGGGCGGGTACGTGCCCGATGTGTCATTCGGCACCCACTTCTTCCAGGATCTGGTCGAGGCCTCCATCCGGTACCTGCCGTTGTACCCCGACACTGACGGCACCAGGTTCAACGAAGGGTTCCTCCTGGGCGCGCCTCATCACCTCGCGGAGCTGCTCCCCGAGTTTGCCCGCCTGGCTGACACCGTTCGCGTGATCGACGTGCCCCAGGCGACCGGCGGCAAGGTGCTGCGCATTCTCATGAATGCCGAGCAGGAAGAGGCGTTGGGCTGTTTCGCGGAACCGACGGCCGCGATCCGTAGTGTGGATCGTCCCGAGGCGACCTGCCAACAGGAAGGCGACCAGAACTGGCGGTGGCGGCTCAGGATGGCCGAGCGGATTGCAGCCCAGACCGATCCCAGGCGATTCGGCGTCAGGGCCATGTACGTGCTGGGCAGCACGAAGAACGCCTCGGCCGGACCTGCCAGCGACATCGATCTTCTGATCCATTTCGCCGGGACTCCGCCCCAGAAGGATGACCTGAACCTGTGGCTGGAGGGGTGGAGCCTCTGTCTGGCGGAGTTGAACGAGGGGCGCACCGGTTGCCGCACCGGAGGGCTCCTGGACGTGCATATCGTCACCGACGACGACATCGCCCGGGGTGACAGCTTCGCCGTCAAGATCGGCAGCACCGGCGATGCAGCCAGAGAGCTGCCGATGAAGGGCGGTCTGATGGCGTCATAGACCACGTCGCGCGACGCGATCTCAGGGCGCAAGCCCCGGGTGGCCGTCCCGGCGGGGTGCCGGAACCGCGAGAACTACAGCAGCTCGCGGGTCGCGGCCGCGGGGTCTTCCAGGGTGAAGCTCACCAACGCGAGCTCCGGCCCGTCATGGGCGGCGGTGAACATCTGGGTTCGACCGCTCACGTCCCGCCAGGAGCCGGTGAGCCGGGCCGATTCGTGGATATGCCCGTGCATGGTGACGAGGGGTTGTCTCTCCTGGATGAACCGCGAGATGGCGATGCTGCCCACGTGCACGTCCATGGGCACATGATCCACCATTTTGCCATCCAGGCCAGCACGATCCAGGGCGGTCTTGTACGGAGGCGAGTGGAACAGAAACACCGAGTCGGACAGATCGCGGTCACCCGTTAGGCCCGCCAGGTCCTGACTGATGGTGGAGAACATGGTTTCCGACTCCGACATCGGGACTGAGCGAAACCCCTCCTCGGGCGAGATGCAGCCCGGATCGACATACCGCGACACGTCGTAGCGCTCCCAATCCTTGAGCAAGAACGGTGTGGGGGGCACGAAGCTGTAGCCATAGATGTCGAACTGCCGCACGGAGATGCGGCGGCTGTGGGCGTAGTGCCAGAGGCCCCGCGCCGCGACGTCCAGCATCGCCGCCTCTTCGAATCGCGCATCGTCGTTGCCCAGGATCGCGAAGACTCGTGGGTACGCCAAACCGACGGAACGCTTCAGCCGTTCCAATTCCTTGGCGAGGAACCCGTTGATGAAATCCTCGTGGGCGCTTCCCGACGTGAACTGGAACATGCCGGATGGCAGAAGGTCACCGCCGAGGAACACCATATCGGGGCGGCGGTCTGCCATCACGTCGAACAGCTTCCGATACCGGTATTCGGAACCGTGGATATCGGTGACGAAGAGGCATTGTGTGGGCCGTTTCCCCGGCATAGCGTTCCTTTTGACACTATTCTAACATTAGAATAGTGCCGAGAGAGGGTGCCGTGAATGTCCACCCCCGGATCGAACTCAGGCCCTGCCCTGTTGGAGCGGTGTAAACCGCGACGGTGCCCGTCCCTCCTCAGAGCCGGCCCTGTTGGAGCGGTGTGAACCGCGACGATTCCCCGTCCTTCCTCATACCCTGCCCTGTTGGAGCGGTGTAAACCGCGACGCTCCCCGACGCGCCTCGCGGCACTCCAACCGTGCTTCTACTCCAGACCCTGCCCTACCGGAACCGACCGCGCCTCGCGGCACTCCAACCGTGCTTCTACTCCAGACCCTGCCCTACCGGAACCGACCCAGGCCGAACCGACCGCCGGGCCCGGGCGAGTTCTGGGCGGCGGTCCCGTTGCTGGAGAATTCGAAACGGCCTTCGGCAACCGACGCGGCGCCGCGGTTCGCCGACGTGTCCCAGGCCAGGATCCTATAGAACACTCGCCCGCCGGGCGGCGCGGCATCCACGAACGAGGTGCCGCCGGCCGAGGCCAGGAACGTGGGGCTCCCGGCATCGAAGTAGGCGCTGGTGGACCGGAAGACCTCGTAGTAGGCGATGTTCTCCGGCTGCCCCAGGCTGTCGTGCGTCACCGCGGACCAGGATACCGTGATGGAACCGCCGCCGGGTGTCAGCGTCACAGTGGCCGGCGCTGCGGGCGGCACGGAGTCCCACGTCCAGCGCTTGGCGCGGCAGTAAACCCGGGCTTCCGAGCCGGGGATGGTGACCACCCGTGGCGAGGAGCCCACCGACACCGTGGAGTCACCCAGGAACTCATACCACGTGCCCGTGACCGGGAAGGCGACGCTGACCGCCTTGGCGTTGCGGTCGAAGTTGGCGACCACCACCACCGAGTCGGTGCCCGCATCGGTGTATCGCCAGAATGACAGGGTATGATTGGCATTGTCACTGAGGGTTGTGTAGAGGTTCCCGCTGGTGAGCGACGGGTAGTTCTTCCTCAGCCAGATAAGGCGCGAGTACAGTTGGTAGAGTGCCGATCCCACGGGCTGCTCCAGATACTCCCAGTGCAGGGGATTGGGATCGATGGTTCGCTCCGTGTCTTCCCCGAACTCCTGGCCGTGGTACAGCATCGGGGTGCCCGTGGAGGTGAAGAGCATGGCTGCTCCGAGCTTGGATTTCTTGACCGCAAGATCATAGTCGATGGCGGGGTTGGTCTGGGCCTCCCAGACGATGCGCTGCTCGTCGTGGCTCTCGGTGTAGTTCACCACCTCCGTCTCGTCCGCGAAGCCGTCCCCGGCGTAGTGGATCGCCTGGGCCGTGACGCCCATGTTGCCGTAGGACGAGCCTTCGAACTGCCCTTCCCGCAGATTGGCTTTCATCTGATCGTGGAAGGTGTCGTGCCAGCCCGAGGTCGCCTTGGTCCCGGATACCACGGCGGGATCCTGGGGAAGGTGTTCCAGCACCTGGTAGACGTCGTTGTCAAAGTCCCACGCGACGTACGTGAAGTACCCGATGCCGTTCCCCGTATCGTCGCCCACGCCGTCCCATCCGATGAAGGTGGTTGCGTCGTAGCGGAACCCGTCCACGTGATACTCGCCCATCCACGTCTCCAGAACGTCCTTGCTGAGCTGCTTGGTGCCGGAGCTCCAGTGATCAAGATCGGGGAACCCCCAGGGGTTGGTCATGGCATGGAACCATGGGCTGGCATCCCAGTCTTCACCGTAGAGACGGTAGAGCGAGGCCGACGCGTCGAGATGGTTGAACACCATGTCGATGAGGATGGCGATGCCGTACGAGTGGGCGGTGTCCACCAGAGTCTTCAGGTCGTCCGGCGTGCCGTAGACGGCCTCGGGGGCCATGTAGTAGGCCGGGTTGTACCCCCAACTGATGCCGCCGGGGAACTCGTAGCACGGCATGATCTCGACCGCGTTGATGCCCAAGGATGCGAGGTACGGCAGGCGGGCCTGCAGACCGGCGAAGTCGCCTGATTCGGAGAAGTCACCCAGATGGGTCTCGTAGATGATCATGTCCTCCGGCGCGGGCCGGGACCATGCGCCATCGGTCCACGGGAAGGGCGAGGCCCCCACCTCGATCACCGATTTCGCGACGCGCCAGTCCCCTGATTGCGATCCGCCGTCCGTCCAGTTGAGCTGGCGGGCATAGGGGTCGGCGATGGGCAGAATGCCGTCCACGAGGTAACGGTAGTCGTAGGTGCCGTTGGCAAGGGGCAGCGTCGTCCACCAGACGCTGTCCGCGTAGACCTTGAGCAGCGTGGCATCGCTGTCCCACGAGTTGAAGTCGCCGGGCAAGGTCACGAAGTGCTTGCCCGGAGCCCACAGCATGAAGGTCACGGTGCCATCGCCATTGTCGAACGCGCCGGGAGAGGCGCCCGCGGGCGGCTCCTCTTCCTCGACCGTAGGGGTCACCCATGCATAGCCATAGTCGAACGCCACCAGGCCGCCGGCGTTCTTCGCTTCGACTACCAGCAGATGCCGCCCCAGGGAATCGGTCTCCGTGTACCATTCGTAGGGTGACGACGTGGCCACGTCGGCGCCGTCGAGCCAGAGGGTAGCCTGGACTGCGCCGGTGCTGGTCCAGGAGATGCTCACGGTATCGCCGTGAACGAACGACGTGTCGGATGGAGGAAAGGTAAGCGTTGCCGTGGGCTCGCCGGCCCCCGGCACGAGCCAGAGGGCGATCTGGTAGTCGAGCCCTCCGTTGTTGTCCCAGGTATCGTCGTCCCAGTGGAGCACGAAGTCAGCCGTCCGTACCAGTTGTTCCCCGGTGTTGAAGGGGCCGAGGGTGATGCTGCACTCGCCGTTGCCGTCCGGCCCGTCCAGGGGGCTCTCGACGGCCCCGGTTCCCGACGCCGAACTTCCCGCGGGCCAGTAGGCGGGAATGGGCTGAGTCCACGTGCCGTCATTGGTGTTGACGCCCCAGTGCAGGTTGCCACTCTGGGTGCAGTCGCGGATGACGACTTCGACCGTGTCATTGGGGCCCGGAGGGTCTCCTGTCCAGAACACGCTGCCCTGGGCCGCGTCGTAGAAGACGCCGTCATTGGGGTTGATCTGCGGGCCGAGACGGAAGCCGTAATGATGCGTGAAGGTCTTATCGTTGATGCCGTCGGACGTGCCGTTGTCCGGGACCGCCGCGTAGAGCCAGCCCCATCCGGGGTTGGACGCCGAGGCGAGGTCCCTGGCGTACATGACCATGTGGATGTGGGAGCCGTAGGCGAAGTGCGAGCGGGGGATGGCCGTCTCGAAGTACGACGTCGACCACGCGACATGATACCCGCCGCGAAGGTCCGTGGTGCCGCCGGCTCCATCGCGATACCAGGCCGAACCAACGTGCTGCCAGACGTGCTTCTCCGGCGCGCCCGCATTGGCCTTGGCGGAGTAGAGGAAGTCGGCATTGAACGGCAGATGCACCGTGGACCCGGCAAACCACTGCTCGTAGGGGAGGGTCGAGTCGCCGGCGCCTTCGGAGAGGCCGGGCATCGGGTCGCTGTCGATGGCGATGAAGAGGGCCTGGTTGTACCCGCTGTTGTCGTTGATGTTGATGCCCTCGAAGCCGATGTAGAGCGAGTCGGCGTCCCAGGTGATGTAGCCGTACTTGCCCGTCGTCGAGGTGGTCCACTTCTCGCCGGCGGCATCCCATTCGGAGAGATTGCCGTCGACGGTGACTGAGTGGTAGGTGGCGGCCTGGGCCAGCAGGGGAGCGAAAAGGAGGGAGAGTACGAGGCAGCGGCGCATCAGGAACCTCCTGCGATCAGGGTGCATACCCGGTGGAGATGCTCTCCGACGACCCAACATGGCGGCCCGTGGCAGAAGATCAAGTGATGGAGCGACCGCTGCGTACTCCGCCCTCTCGTCCTCCTGTCGCTACGTCACTCTGCGGCGTGCCCCTCCATTGCTCCGTTTCGGATTCCGTACTTCGTGCTTCGTGCTTCGCGTCTCTGCGGGATCCCTCGCTCCGCCCATTGCTCCGTTTCGGATTTCGAGTTTCGTGCTTCGGATTTCCGGCGAAGCCGGTGCGCGAGACTTGACTTGCGCCGTGCCTCGTGTAAGGTGGGCCTCACTCACGGCGGCGGCGTGCGCCGCCGTTTCGAGCCTTCGCACCCACTGGGGGGAGCATGGTCTCGTTCTGCTCTGCGCTCTC
Source organism: Candidatus Eiseniibacteriota bacterium (assembly GCA_025453925.1). GTDB lineage: Bacteria > JAFGKV01 > JAFGKV01 > JAFGKV01 > JAFGKV01 > JAFGKV01. Next base: position 12,424 of record JALOPK010000136.1, read on the forward strand.
ATTCTGGCCGTTCCGCACTAGCTGCTCACCGCTCAACGTTGCGGCGCAGCCGCTTTGCCCGCCTGACGCTTCACGCCTCACCCTTTACTCAGCCGCGGGCCGGCCGGGCCAGCGAGTCTGACTCTCTCTCGTGCGCAAATCCCCCAATGCAATACCTGACCCTCAAGCCCCCTTCCATGATCACAAGGGGCCTGTCAGATTTCAAGCCCTGATCCCGCGCCGTTCCCCATAGGGTGATTCGATGGTCGGCAGAGGTGGGAGAGGCATATGGTGGTCTGAGGCCATTGAT
>JALOPK010000488.1 GCA_025453925.1 Candidatus Eiseniibacteriota bacterium
GGTTCACGTCTGACACCAGCGTCCCGCGGAGCTCAGTTGTCCAGAGCAGGGTCATCCACGAACTGCCATATGCCGCAATGGCTCCCGAGGGCGAGTCCTGGGGAGGTGAGCTCCCATGGTAGTAGTAGATCTTCCCGGTCGCCAAGTACCATCCGGGGCTCGTAATCACCATGTCGTCGTAGCAGTCGCCATTGACGTCTCGACCACCTGCCACGACTGCCCCGAACCGTGCGTCGTCGTCGCTCTGTGGTTCCAGGGTATCGGTCTCCGACTGATGGATGGTCATGCTGGGGACATCCCCGAGGATGTCTTCGCCCAGGTACAGGTAGCACCTGCGCTCTCCCGCATGCCACCCGTCACGCGAATCGCCGACCAGGAAGTCAGCGAGCCCATCGCCGTTCACATCGCCCACGCCCGCCATGGAACGGCCCAGGTGCTCGTCTGGCATCTCCCCCCGCAGGATTGTGAGCGTATGAAGACTGTCGGCGACAGCGGCTGCCTGAGCGAAGGCAATGACGAGGAGAGGCAAGAACGACATCGCGGCCATGGTTCGCCTGCTTTCCACGGCGCCGGAGATAGTTGCGCCCGATCGCACGACTGAACGAACGTCGCATCGGCGCCGACGTCAAGCAGCCGCCAGCCGACCACCGCATGCCGAGATGGCCTCCGACTCTGCGCAGGGCAGTGAACGGCGTGCGTTCCAGGCATCCTCGTTGATATAGGACATGTCCTACGTAGGATCAGTCCTATATGCCATCACGGCCTGAATGCCACCTGCGATGACCTGGCGCCCCTCACTCGCGTCTTCGAACACTCCACGTCCGGATCCGGACACCTGTGTCCGGTCGTGATGAGGTGTGCGGCCACCGCCGTTGTCATCATGGGAAGCGCGAGCCAGACAATTCCCGTCAAACCGTCGTCCCCGCAAGGTGATTCGAAAGACCACCGGTGTGTGGTACGGCCCTTGCAAGAGGATTCATGCGAGGCCGGTGTCCGAGCCGGCGAGCGACCATAAGCGGCAGGTCCCGGTGCACGACGACGTCCGCCTGGTGGGCGGAAGGCAATCCGGTCGCAGCGGCTCGGCTACCGGCCTCATCCTATCCCAACCCCACGGCCATCTCATCCGTCATAGAGTGGTGAACACGACGCCGAACGCGGGAAACATGTCCCGCTGATCGGTCCACCAACCGGGATGTGCCATCGCCCTGTGCTCTTGCGGCGCTGGGGCTCGACCGACAACCTCCCTGGTGGCTTCAAACCCGTACGGCATGCTGGAGGTGTGTGAGATGACCCGAGCGATTCTGACGCATGGACTGGTTGCGCTGGCGTTCCTCTGTACATCATCCGCTGCGGAAGAAACCTGGCATGTGGCCCGCACTACGGATCCACCCGTGCTGGACGGCTCGCTGGACGACCCGTGTTGGGCGCTGGGGACGCCTCGAATCGGGTTCATCCAGCGTGATCCCAATCCCGGGGAGCCCTCGCGGGAGCAGACTACGCTCTATTCGGTCTATACCGACGATGCGCTCTACATCGCGTATCACTGCGGCGACAGTCAGCCCGACCGGATCGTCTCGAGGCTCCGCAGCCGCGACAGCAGCGTGTGGCCGGATGATGACATCGACCTCTGGATCGATCCCACGGGAAATGGCCTCCAGCTCTACTACTTCTCCACCAATCCTGCGGGCGTGAAGTATGACGCCCTCTACACCAGTCGTGGCCGGGACTCCAATCCACTCTGGGACGCACATTGGGACGTTGCCGCCGCGATCACGGAGGACGGCTGGAACGCCGAGTTCGAGATACCCTTCTCCAATCTGAAGTTCGACTTCGATCCTGGCAGGCCATGGCTCTTCAACGCGGGGCGGGTCATCCGTCGCACCGGCGAGGAGAGCTACTCGACGGCCATTCCGTACGAGCACAACATGTTCTATGTGGAAGATGCCGTGCGTCTGGTCGGCCTGCAGGGCATCGATCCCGGCGTCGGCGTCAAGGTGACGCCCTACTGCAAAGGCGACCACCGCTGGTTTCCCTCGCTGACAGAGGAGGATGACACCGACCTCCAGACCAGCGTCGGCGCGGACATCGATGTCGACATCGGGAGCAATCTGACCCTGGCGGCAGCCATCTATCCTGACTTCGCCGAGATCGACCTGAATCCCGACCAGTACCAGATCGGGTTCGACCAGGTGTATGTACCCGAGACGCGGCCCTTCTTCCTCCGCGACTCCAACTACTTCAACACCATCAACTTCCAGCCCTTCTACTCCCGGCGCATCGGCAAACGGCTGTTCGACGAAGAGGGCGTCTACCATGATGCCGACATCGTGGCCGGCGTCCGGCTCACCGGCAAGGTGGGAAAGTTCGGGCTCGGCTCCTTCTACGCGCACACGGACGAGGCTCTGAGTGAACCCCTCTGAGTGAACCCGCCTCAGACTGGGCCATCGCCCGCACCACGTATGAGCTGGGCCCCCGATCATTCGTCGGTCTGGTCGGGACCATGCGAAGGGCCTCGTCTGTCGCACTCGCCGACACCACATTCCCCGCATTCGACTTCGGTAGCTTCGGGCTGGACTACGAGTACTACTTCACCAATGACTGGAACACCTGGGGTATGCTCATCGGCACCAACGACACCCGGTTCGAAGAGAATGATCTCAGCAAGCAGTACGGACATAGCGGGGGCATGGCCTGGCGGCGTGACGGGTTCGAGGCATGGGGAAACTACGTTGACTCGGCCGAGCGCTTCTCGACAGACGAGACGGGCTTTGTGCCGCTCACGGACATCCGAACTGTGGAGGGTGGGGTCTCCCAGCAGTGGGGTTTCGGTGACGCGTTGTTTCGAAACCTCCGCGGCCACATTCATGGGATTCAGTATCGTGACAGGGATTGGGGTCTCGGGTTCGACCAGTATGAACTCGAGCTCTCGACTCTCACCAGGTTCAGCTGGCGACTCAATATGAACCTGATTGCGGGGGCGGACCGGTTATTCTACCGGGAGGGTGAGAAACACAACTTCCAGGGGCTCGGGCTGGAGTTCAACACGAACCCCGCCGCCATGGTCAGCGTGTTCGGGGAGACCGTCAACGGCTCGCTGGCCGACTACACGACGAGCTCGTGGGGCCGGCTGTCTCACAGCAATGTGGGCGTCTCGATATCTCCGCTGACCCAACTGCAGCTTGGCGGCAATCTGCAGTACAGCCGCTGGTGGATGGATGAGAACCAACCGTCGGGTGACTACGATGTCGCTATCTGGCAGAGCACCGTCGAGTACTTGTTCACCCGCGAGCTTTTCCTGAGGCTGTTCGGCCAGGGCTCGACCCAGAGTGACCAGTACGTGTTCAGGGCACTGGTGGGATGGGAGTACCGGCCCGACTCGAACCTCTACTTGGCATACGAACAGTGGCGTGATGACTCAGACAACGGCCTCGAGTTGGTCAACCACGGGATCTTCCTGAAGCTGGATCACTTCTTGCAGTTTTAGCTCCTCGCCGCGCGAGGAGCTCTCAGCTCTCAGCTCAGGTTTGGGGTTCGGGCCACGGATTCCGTGTTTCGGATT
>JALOPK010000489.1 GCA_025453925.1 Candidatus Eiseniibacteriota bacterium
CACCAGTGTCCCGTCTTCGAGAGGTACGTCGTGCTCGGCTCGTTCTCTCGGAATCTCAGATCGCTGATCCCTCCGTCTCCCCCCGGGATTCGGGGAGGATGAGAATCAGTGTATCCATCCAGGAGCGCCAGGGGATTCTCAAGACCCACCGCATCCCACTCATAGGCCTTGAGCATCGGATACATCCGCCTCGACAGATGCACGTGCGGATTGGCTTTGAAGCCGAAGCCAAAGTCCGACGATGGCTCCGCTACCTTGCCGATCACCTGGCCCAAAGAGACGGGCTTGCTGGCCTCCCACTGATAGTCTGGATCACCGTCGACTCCCAAGCTCGTGACGTGCAGGTAGGCCCACAATGGGCCGCCCCAGTTGCCGGCCTCGTCCGCCACGTCAAGACGGTGGAAGTACGGATTCGGCTTAGGTCGGAAGCCCGCCCGCTGCCTCCGGTCCTGCCCTCCCACAACGAATCCACCTGCCACTGCCCTCACCGCCTCACCTGCTGGCGCGATGATGTCCACCGCATGATGGAACGTCCCCTTCTCACCCGCTGGTTGCCCCGGTGTCCCGCCCTTCATGCGATAGCGATAGTCCAAGTAGTTGCCGCCGATGGAAGTGTCATTGTGTGGGACGTTGATAGGCCAGGGGATAGCGCGCACCCCTTCGACCATCGGGAGGTAAGAGAACAGCAACACCAAAGCGAACTCGGCCCTTCGGATACGAAAACGCTTCGACCGCATCATGACCCCCCCTACAGCGATACCGCACAGAGGGATAGGGTCAGGTCCCGCCCAAGAATGGTCAGCTGCACTCTCTGAACCGCTATGAACACTCCATCCTTCAGCATCCGGACAAACACGGCTCCCGTCGTCGGGTATTGCTCCTCGAAGAGCGGATTCCCTCCGGCGTCATACATCTCAAGACGGGCTGTCGTGCTATCAGCCCTTGACACACCCGCCACAACCAGGCTGCCGTCTTCTGAGATCTGAACTGATCGATATGAGCGGGCGTCGAAACCGTCCGGATCAGTGAGGTCCCAGTCGATGGAGGCGCTCTCGCGGCTTAGATAGCATAGTCTTCCCCTCGCCCCGAGCACCGCGTGTTCGCCGTCGTCGCTGATATCCAGGTCCCCATGCCATGAGGCCGCTACGTCGATCGGTGTTCCGTATGCCCCCGTGCTGTCCCCAAACACGATCTTGCCCGCTGTGGGGAGATGGCTGAGCAGATAGGATACCGAGATGCCGTGAGAGGGTGTCGATGCTTCCAGCTCCAGCTCATAGTCCTCCAGACCGGGAAGCCGGATAGGTTCGATTCCGACAACTGCGCCTGCTCTGTCGAGTGTGTAAATGCTGTCCATCGTGCTGTAAGCGAATCGCGTTCCGTCTTCAGAGACCGCTATGCTGTAGCACGAAGGGCAGGTTCCCTCGTCGGCCACCGCCCCGCTCGGGTCACGGACAAGGTAGTCGTGGTAGACGTAGTCGAACTCACCATATTCGGGCTTTGTCGAGACAGACCACGGCCCCGCGTCCGCCAGCGCGATCTCTCGGTAGGGGGTTCCTGTCACTTCCCACACGAGCGTGCCCTGTGCGTCCATCACTCGGATGTCGCCCACCCACGTCCAGGCTTCCTCATCCTCAAGTCGGTTGGTCACGATTGCCACGTACTTGCCGGATGGCGACAACACGGCCCTCTGCACCAGGGCGCTGTCACCCGGCACAAACGTCCAGATCGTTGTCTGTGCGCCCGTGTGATCCACGGTGAACACGCCAGAGTCGGTCAGGCAGACTACGAGCGGGTTCCCGACGCCATCATAGTGGATGCCGAACTCCTGAATCGGGGCCCATTCTGCCGGCCTTGCGATCTCCCACACCGGCGTGAGGGTTAGGGCATGTACACCAACCGCCAGGAACACCACGGCACCAACGGCGAGCATTCCGCGTGTGATCATGGAAACACCTCCTGTGGGGACAGAGCCCTGATGATGGGAGCTGGAGCGACCGGGCATTCTCGAACCATGGATCGACGGCCCACCCGCGGGATCTGGGAGGCAATGGGGCCGGGTATCGCTTTGGGGGATTCTTGACGAAGTGGCGACGGAAGGAGAGACCGAACAAGCGTGGAATAGCGATTGTTGGGCGTGCCCGAGCTCGCGGATGCGGAGGGGTGAGCTCCCTGTTGGACGACGCGCACAGCCACCCCCAGTGGCTTGTGTCCTGCCGGCGGAAGTAATGCCGGCCTCAATGGTTGAGAGACGTCAGGCAAAGGAAGACCCCAATCCTTGCCCGTCAATGCCTGCATTTGAGCCATCTGTGTGTCCGCGAACCAATAGCTCGTTGCGAAGTGTCGCGACATTCGACGACAACTCCGGTCAGCAGCCGCCTCAAACATGGCTCGATCACCGCGCCAGCTCGCACTCCACGCGGAGCCCATTGAGGCATGTAGGGGCGGGGAGCTGCGTCCCCGCCCCCGCGCGGCAATCCAGCCGGAGTCGGGTCACAACCCCTCACGCGATCACGGCCGCCGCGTTCCGGCTACGGCGCATCGGTCGAGAAGTCGAACTCGCCGACCCGGTTGGTGACACAGAGGATCTGCTCGGCCCCATCCACCGAGACCACCAGATAGGTCCAGTTGTGCGCCGGGTCCTGCACCGCGACGCTTGTCGCCCAGGTGGTGGTCCCGGCCGGAAGCACGGCGATCCGGTGCTCGTACGGCGACGCCATCCCCGGCACGAAGTACTGCTCATTGTCCGCGCCATACACCCAGTACTCCGCGGCGCCAGCCACCGGATTCCAGGTGAGGTCGAGGCTGTTGCCCGCCAGCGCGCCACGGAGCATCTCGCCGCCGGCGTACTTGGTCCACGCCTGGTGTTCGTCGACATAGGAGATGTGGGGCCGATCGCATGAGTCCAGCCTCAGACAACTGTAGAGGCCCATGTGCCAGTTGTCGCTCTCCGTGCTGTCAACCGCAGCCAGGTGCCAACCCGTGGGGTCCATGTACGCATACTTGAGCTTGCCGGGCGAAGGGGAGCCGGGAGACTCGAACATCCAGCAGTATGACACGTGCGGGAACCCGGCGGGATCGAGAGCGAGGGACGGCCACTCACCGACCACTTGTGGAGTATCAACGGTCTGGTGATGCCACCCGGCGGCGTCCTTGTAGATGTACCTGAGATTCTTGAAGACGCTCTCGAAGCAGCACAGGTGCGGCCAGCCGGACTGGTCGAGCGCAAGCGACGTCTGGGTGAAGGTATTGCCTATCGAAGACACCAGCTCGAATTGCCACCCCGCCGCATTTCGCGTTAAGGCTC
>JALOPK010000137.1 GCA_025453925.1 Candidatus Eiseniibacteriota bacterium
CCGTCCAGGCGTGGGCGAACTGGCGCCCATCACCGTGGCGAACACGGCCCCTCCAACTCTGGTCAGTTACTATCCCAACTACCAGAGCAGGGCGTGGGAGTGCGTCTACCTCGATCCGAAGGAGAGCCCGGGAGTCAGAAGCCTCGAGGCCGCAATTGCACGGCTGGCGGCCCTGTGTCGGTCACAGGGCCGGAGGGCCGGTGTGCTCTACTTCCCCATCAAGCAGACTATCCATCCGCCCAGTCCGGATGACCAGGAGCCGTGGGTGGCGTTCCTGAAGCGAACTCTTCCTTGGATCGAACCGGAAGGGTGGGACCGGGAGAAGATCGTGACGGCCGGTAGATTACTCCTGGAGGGCGACCGAAGGCTGGAGGCCCACCTCGCATCGGTGTGTGATTCACTCGGGGTCTTGTTCCACTCGACTATCCCCGCCCTCGAGCGTGAGGTCCAGACCTCCCGCAGCCTGACCTACTACCGGTTCGACACCCACTGGAACTCCCGCGGCAACGCGGCCGTGGGAAGAGATGTTGCCGCATGGATCGACAGCATCTGGGAAGGCTGACCCGGAGTACTCCCTCGTTCCTGTCTACCGCTTGGGGCATTCCCACGGCACCCGAGGGCATGGCCTCAGTGGTGACTCGCTGGGCTTCCTCGTGCCCGGGCTACTCGGGCTACTACCCGCAGGGTGATCTCTCTCCTGACCCTCCCGCGGCGGCGAGGCCTCGGCCGGCGACCGCGGGCCGGCGGGGGCGCCTATCGGAGGATGATCAGCTCGCGGGGCGCCGCGGCGCCGGCTCGGCACACGTAGCTTCCCGCCGGCAGGGCCGACATGTCCATGACCACGCGGCTCAGCGAGGAGGCGCCGACAAGTAGAGCCGACGCCACCTCCCTCCCCGCGGCGTCGTACATTCGGAAGGGCACCGAGTGGGCCCCAGTGGGAGACCAGAAGGTCACTGTTGCCTTGTCGCGAACGGGGTTGGGATGCATCCCCAGCCGCGCCACACGCACCAGGGGAGTCTCCGCATCGGGGGAGTCGACGATTCCCCGCATCCAGGCCAGACAGCGTGACAGCAGCACATGCCGCGGCATGAAGCCCTGGGGCTGACTGGGTAGCCCGACACCCTCCAGGCCGAATCCGAGCAGAATGCGCCGGCCGCCGCCACCCTCGAATCTGATTCCCGCGACCTGCCCGGGCCCGTATGACACGAACGTGAACTGCTCGACCCCAGGCGCTGATCCGGGGATCAGGATATCCTGCGAGCGCTGATTGTTGGCAGAGCCGAAGCCCGCGGTGCCGATGTGCGCGTAGGTCGCATTGAACGGATCCTCGGGGTCCAGATCGAGGATGTGATCAAAGCTGTTGCCGCCGAACGTGACGGGGAACATGTCGGCGAAGAACGGCTCCGTCGCGCCATACTCCACGGCGTTCTGCCCGCTGAGCAGCACGAGACCGCCACCGCCGCAGAAGGCCCGAAGGGTATCCTGCTCGGCCGGCTCCAGCGAGTTCTCCGCGGCCTCTCCGGTCAGCCAGATGACGGGCACCGACGGGAACTCGATAAGGTCCGAAGCCGCGGGAACACCGGCCGTCCACCGGTCCCACCGCCGCGCCTCCAGCGCGAGGGAATCGCACGAGTCAAGGATGTAGCCCTCGATATCATCGCCATCGTCATCGTCCACCAGAACCACGTCGGCGATCCGGTCGAACACGATGAGCTCCTCCACCGACGTGCTGCCGACCGTGAGCGTCTCGGTCAGTTCGGGATATGGCAGCCTGGGGAGCACGCTGAGGGCGTACGAACCTCCCGGCAGGTCGAGGCGCCAACTGCCGTCGGCGGGGTCGGCCCATGTGGAGTCGTAGGGAGCGGGCAGTTGCCCGTCGCCCAGGTAGGCCGCCGCAACGTGACCCGGGATCGACCCGCCGGTGAGTGCCGAGAGCAGCCTTCCCTGCACACTCACCACGGGCAGAACATCGACGCTCAGCGACAGCGTGTCGTTCAGTGCGTTCACATCGCCCGTGCAGATGCTCGAGGCCTCCACATCGTGCGCCCCCGCTGCCGCGAGCGGCCAGACTGTTTCCACCGCAACGTTTTCTCCCTGCCCCACCGGGCCTGACCAGGCGACGGCGAGCTGGGCCCCGGCGGGGTCGACCAGCGCAACCGTCATGTGCGCATCACTCTGAGGGTTCCGGCCGAAGTTGGCGAACGTGCACTGCACGAGGAGCGAGTCACCGGCATGGAACGGCGGGCGGACCGCCTCGACCGAGAGCCGGAGTACGCCGACGTCCGTGTCGGGAAGATAGGCGCTGAGATTGTGCACGCCCATGAGCCACAGATAGGTGGACACCCATGTCATGTCTTCCGTTGGCGGATCCTGCGTGGTTGCCATGATGCCGCCATCATCGTCGGTGTCGTAGGAAAGGAGCGTGTCGGTCAACGCCTGGAAGTTGGCCCCGTATTGGCCGTTGTCGCTCAGCACATACATCGCGTGGTGGGCGTTGGCATACGCCACGTTCCAGGAGTTGTCCCAATCGTAGCCGTCATCGGGAGCATTGCGCCACGGCTGAAAGGTGTCCACCAGGGGGCCGTATTCCTCAATCCAGGCGGTCCCCTGCTGCGGATCGGCGCGGAACTCTGAAGTGCAGACGCCCCACACCGCCGTTCCCGACGACATCGCCCACCGTTCTTCGCTCAACCTCGTCTGAGGATCGGCCTCGATCCACTCCCTCACCCGAGCGCCCATCCCGGCCGCGGTGTCCATCAGAGCGGCGCTCCCGACGGCCTCGCCGTAGAGATAGAGGTTCCCGGCCATCCACCCGGTGACGAACGGATTGATCCAGCGGGAGGATCCGGGAGCCGAGAAGGACATCGGATGCGCGACCATGTAGGCGGCGCAGGTGTCCGCATAGGCGGCGTGTGAAGCGTCCCCGTAGGCATCCTGGTAGGACGTCGTTGCCCAGAGACCCCAGGCGCAGTTGTGGTTGCGGTAGTAATCGTCCCCGGGATCGCCTTCCTCCCGCCAGGCCGGGTAGCGCCAGCAGTAGCTCCATGCCCGCCGGATGTTCTCCCCGTAGCTCATCGTGTCGCCGAAGACCTGTGCGTACTTGCTCCACGCAATGATGGCCTCAAGTGTATTGTCGGTCTGGATGACATCCGCCAACTCGCCTGCCTCGGCTTCGATCATGCCGCCGAAGTCCGGGCTTCCGGCGTCGTCTTCCTGCCATGCCTGGAGGAACGCGGCGATCTGACGGAGTTCGAAGAAGTAGTTGTAGTTCGTGGCGAACGCGTAGTCGCGCCCGCTCGGGCGGGCAATGGCGACGGACTGATTCACGTCCTCGCTCGGGCGGTAGCCCATGTCGCGGCCGCCCCTCAGCGACCATTCCAAGGGCGGAGTGGCGCCCGCTCCGCCGGGGTACGCGACCAGCAACGCGGCAAGGCCCGCGGCGCAGGCCCCGATGGACGCACGACGCAGAGCATTCATGTCGAGACTGATTCCGCCAGCGTGAGTGGGCATGATTCACTCCCTCCTGAGCCGCTCGCCGGACGTGCCGGCAGACCTCTTGCCTGTGACTCTTGCCGCCGTGGGCGTCGGGCCCGGCACCTGCCGCGACCGACGCCAGGGCCGCTTACTGTCCAAGGATCAGCGGAAGCCCGTCCTTCCCCGCACCGACGACCACGATCTTGGTGTTCGGGCTGGCCGCCAACTCCTTGGTGGCCTCTATGCCCTTCCAGCGCAGGATCAACTCATTGAGTCCCTTGTTCACGATCGTCTGGTAGTCGGCGATACCCTGGGCCTCGATCCGCTTCCGGTCAGCCTCCTGCCGCTCCTTGTCCAGGACGAACCGCATCTGCTCTGCCTGTTGTTCGGCTTCCAGCTTCCGCTCGATGGCGGTCGCCAGAATGGCGGGAAGCGTGATGCTCCGTAGGAGGAGGTTCTCCGCGCGAATGCCGCGTTCCTGAAGCTGGGGTATAAGGATGGTTTTGATCTGGCTGGCGATGGTGTCCCGGGCAGAGGTGTACAGCGCCTTGGCGTCGTATCCGGAGGTGACGCCCCGCACGGTGGACCGAAGCAGGGGCTCCACGACAACATCGACGTAGCCAGGGCCGATGGTCTTGTAGACCACCGGAGCCTGTTCCGCCTCGAGGCCGTAGAGGAGGGAAACATCGATCTTGACGACCAGCCCCTCTTTGGACGGCACGTCCAGCACCTCCTTGGCCTCCTGTGTCCGGATCGAGAGCTTGTGGATCTTCGCCAAGGGGTTGATCAGGTGCAGGCCCGCGGGCACCGGCGACGACGATATCGTGCCAAAGAGGTCTTTCACTCCCACGTGGCCAGCCGGCACGACCACGAGGCCCCTGAACAGCACCGTGCCAACTATCACCACGATCACCCAGAGCAGTGCGCCCCTGAAAGCCAGTCTCGGTCCGTACTGTGTCATGATGGTTTCCTTTCAGTGATCCCCCATCCAAGGGGGCAAGTGAGATGCCGTCACAGGCGTACTCCACCCGGCGGCTTCAAACTCATCAGGGACGTTCCGGCGTAGGTGGAGCATGCGGTGTTGCCAGACCCGTGCGCTCCAACCAACGCGCCATCCTGTCGACCAATTCCGGATCGGCTCCCCCTCCGCTGACGGCGTGGGGCGCGAGAGCTGCCCCGCCTACGGCGTACATCAGCGACACGGCGAGGCCACCGACCGCCAGAAACACGGCAACCGCCATCCCTCCGAAAGCGGCGACTCCGAGTGCGAGGCCGCCGATGGCCACGATGCCCGCGCTCACCCCTCCGAAGGTCAATCCTCCCAGCGCAACACCCCCCAACGCGACGACGCCGACGGCAACACTCCCGATGGCGAGGATGCCCCGCGCCACCCTCACGCGACCCGTCAGCGGATCGAGACCCTGCGCGACGTGAACCAGCGGCCACCCGAAGACCGAGGCCCTTGACCGGTACTCCAGACCAAACTCCGCCCCGGTACGCAAACGGGTGTCTCCCCCAGCAGAAACGGCGGCTCCGCAGGAGGGGCAGCGGATTGCACTGTCGGGCATCATCGTCGAACAGACGGAGCAGGCTCTCATGCTTGGAGACCGGGAAGACAAGGCCCAACGCCGGCCTGGGCACGGAAGCAGCGCGGCTCCGCCCTCATGTTCCCGACACCGCCATCTCGGCGATCCGGAAGGTCGGCGTGGCGATGGTTCCCGTCACCCGCAGGTCATTGCCGACCATGTCCACGGCGGCCAGCATCTCACGGATCGTTCCCGCGACGGTGATCCCCCGCACGGGGTGTGCGCGCGCACCCTTCTCGATCCAGATGCCCATGGCGGCGGAGGAGAAAACGTCGTTGGCGGGCGAGAGGTTGAGCCACCAACCGGAGAGGTTCGTGACCAGAAGGCCTCGATCCGTCGCCGCGATGATCGCCTCGGGATCGAGGCTCCCGGGTTCCATGAGCAGGTTCGAGATCCCCACCTCGGGCGCCGCGGCATAAGAATCCCGAACCGCGTGTCCCCCCGGCTCGACACCGAGCTTCGATGCGCTCACCCGGTCGCTGAGGTACCCGTTGAGGATACCCTTGCCCACCAAGACCTGATCACGGGTGGGAGTCCCTTCGGCATCGAATGAACGGTGGTCGGGGCCGCGGAGGTCGTGAGGCAGATCGCTGATGGTCACGAGCGGCGAGGCGACGGCGGATCCGACTCGACCCGCGAGATACGATCGCTGGAGCACCACCTGGTCGGCGCGAAGCGCCTGCGTCAGCCAGACCATCAACGTCCACCCCATCCAAGGCGGGAAGATCACCGGCACCCTGCACGACGGGACCTGGCGCGCGCCGAGGAGCATCGCGGCACGCTCACCCGCGGTGGTGCCCACCCAGGCAGGCTCGGGGAGCCTGCTTCTCGCGGGGACCCCGACGTAGCACGATCCGGTGGTCTGCTGGCCATCCCGTTCGGCAATGGCTTCTGCTTCGATGGTGATACCGCAAAACGGCTCCGCGAGGGCCAATCCGCGAGAGTTGGCGAACGCGACGAAAGCGTCGCGCTGGGTCCATTTGACGGACACCGGTTCGGTGACCCCCGGCACCGATGCCATGTTTCGCTCCACCTCCACGAGCCAGGAGGCCTTCTCGCCCAGCGGCTGACGCGCCAGCTCCGGGTCCTGGGGCGCGTGGGCCTTCACTGAAACCAAAGGAGCGAGACTGAGCGGGTCGGCGGCGGGGGGAACGCTTCGCGCGATCTCGATGGCCTTTGCCGCCAAGCCCTTCAGTGCCGCGGGTGACAGATCAGTGGTGTGCACCAACGCCTGGCGGCGGTCGAGCTGCACCCTGAGACCAAGCCCCCTGGTCAGGGCCTGCTGCAGGTGTTCGACCGTTCCACGGCGCACTTCGAGCTGCAGTTCCGAAGCCGTGCGCGCGTACGCATCAGAGGCATCTGCGCCCGCCGAGCGAGCCGCTTCCACGGCGCGGGAAGCTGCCTCCGCCGCCGGCTGGCTGTCGTGGAGACGGGGAGATGCGCCGGTCATGCCGTACCTCCCACAGTCATGCGGGAGATCCGCAGGGTCGGGCATGCGCTGGTCACCGGCGCCGACTGATCGCTTTTGCCGCATGTCCCCGGCCACGATGCGAAATCGGTCCCGACGCGATCGATCCGCTCCAGCACCTCGACACCGGATCCCACGAGACTGGCGCCTCGGAGCGGGGCGCCGATCGAGCCGTTCTCGATGAGATACGCCTCCATCAAACCGAACGTAAACTGACCGCTGGCGGTGTCCACTTCACCGCCGCCGAAGGCCACCGCATAGATCCCGCGGGCGGTGTCTTTGATGATGTCGGCCGGGTCGTCCGCGCCGGGAGCGAGAAACGTGTTGCTCATCCGGACCAGGGGGGGAAATCTGAACGACTCGCGGCGTCCGTTGCCGGTGGACACGCACCCCATCGCCCGGGCCGACCGCCGGTCGTGGAGGTAGCCCACCAGTCCTCCCCGCTCCACCAGGAGGGTCCGCTCGGCAGGCGTCCCTTCATCGTCCACATTGAAACTCCCGCGTTCGCCCGCCAGGGTGCCGTCATCGTAGATGGTGACCAGATCGGACGCTACCCGCTGGCCGACCCGGCCGGCGAACACCGAGGCATTCCTCATTACTGCGTCTGCTTCGAGCCCATGGCCGATGGCCTCGTGAAACAGCACGCCACCGCCTGCGGCCACCACCACCGGCATCTCGCCTGAGGGCGCGGGGACCGCGTCCAGCATTCGGACCGCCTGGGCCGCGGCCGCGGAGCCGATGCGCTCCGGGGTATCCACTTCGAACACTTCCATTCCGGCCCTGCGTGAAGTCCGGCTCAGACCCTCCGCGTTGCTCCCGTCGCGCACAGCGGTGACAGTCGCCCTGACCGAAACCATGGGGAGCACATCACGCAGGAGCTCTCCGGTGGATGTTGCGATCAGAATATGCTGCACCTCGTCGTGATAGCTGACGACCACCTGTTGCACGGCACCATCAACCGCCCTGGCCGCACGGTCGATCCGTTCCACCAACGCCACCTTGTCTCGGATCGGTGCTTCCTCCAAATGCTCGCGCATCGGAATCCGGGATGGAATCCGCTGGAGGATCACCCCGGCCGGAACGGCGATAGTGCCCTCCGCCAGGGATGCGGCGACGTCCGCGATCGGTGCAAGTTCGCCGGCATCCAGGGTTTCCGCGTATCCGTACCCGGTCTTCTCACCGTGGAGAGTGCGAACCCCTCCCCCCTGCGTGAGACCATACTCCAAAGCCCGGATCTCGCTGGAGGCCATGGTAATCCGTGTCACCGAGCGCGACTCCATGAACACATCGGCATACCAGCCGCCCCGGGCGAGCGCGCGTGTGAGCAGCGGCATCAGTGACTCCCCGTCCGGAAACGCGGGATCCACGTGGACGGGATCCGCCCATACCCTGACCAGCCCGCTCATGGGAAGGGCAAGGGCCGCGGCGGAACTTCCTTTCAGAAATGTTCGACGAGAAATGGCTCGGGTGAGCATGAAGGACTCCTCGTTCTGCGGCCCGCGGCCGCCCGGAACCCGAAGCACGATCGTCTCCGCAAGATGCGTCCCATATGGGACAACCGCAAGGCCCTGCGGCGCGATTGGCAGGGCGGAACGCCCCTTGCCCCGTTGGAGCGGTGTCAACCGCGACTGTGCCCCCTGTGCGAGTGACTTCAGGCACGATACGATCAGCCTCCCCCGTCGCCTCACGACGCTCCAACCCCGTCCGTGCACCAGACCCTTGCC
>JALOPK010000490.1 GCA_025453925.1 Candidatus Eiseniibacteriota bacterium
TCCTCCAAGGTCCTGACTCTGGCCTCAACTGCCGTCAGGCGACCCTGGAACTTCGCCCCGCCGCCGCATCCGGCGACAAGCACCGCAACACAGAGGGCTACACATCGCATGTTGCACCACTCCACAAGCATACGACCTCCCCGTCCGTCACGGCAGGGGAGGTCGCGCAAGAGCCTGGACTACTTCTGGGTGACGAACTCCGCCCGGCGGTTTCGCGCCCATGCATCGTCGGTATGTCCCGGATCGGCCGGGCGCTCTTCGCCGAAGCTCACGGTGGAAAGCTTCGTTCTCGGTATGCCGTAGTTCACGAAGTAACTCTTGACGCTGTCGGCGCGCCGTTGCCCCAGCGCCATGTTGTACTCGTTGGTGCCCCGTTCGTCACAGTGACCTTCAATCACGACACGGGCGACATCGGCATTGGCCTCGAGAGCCTTGGCATTGTCCGCCAGAGCGCCGCGCTGGTCCGAGCGGATGTCGCTCTTGTCATAGTCGAAGTACACGGGCGCCAAGGCGACACGGCTGCCAGCGGGCTGCATCGGCTCCTCGGGAACTGCGGGGGCGGCCGGTTCCTGAACGATCTTCCCCGGGGGCGGGGTCGTCTGTTGGAGCGTCTTCGCTCCGCCTCCGCACGCCACCATCAATCCGGCAGCAACCAGGAACACGATGAGTAGTCTTGCCTTCACGATTAGGACCTCCTTGGCGGACGGCCACGATGCGTGCCGCTCACGGCGGCGGTGGTCGACGAGGGGCTCATTCCCCTGAGGGGATGCTTCGATTGACGAGCGCTGCTAAGTAGCCGGCTCCGAAGCCGTTGTCAATGTTCACCACGGATACACCGGCGGCGCATGACGTCAACATCCCCAGTAACGCCGTGATTCCGCCGAGCGCCGCACCGTACCCTATGCTCGTGGGAACCCCGATCACTGGTCGGGCCACGAGTCCCGCTATCACACTGGGCAGCGCGCCCTCCATACCTGCAACGACTACAATAACCCGGGCGCGCCGCAGGAGTTCCATGCTGGGCACGAGACGGTGCATTCCGGCCACGCCCGCATCCCACAGCGTCTCGACCTTGGCGCCCATCAGCCGCGCGGTGAGAGCCGCTTCCTGGGCCACGGGCAGATCCGCGGTCCCTGCGCTGACCACCGCCACCAGGCCGCTCTCCCCCGCCCCGGGGTCGGGCAGGAACACCATTCTCGCCGCGGAGTCGTAAACGGTGTCCGGGACTGATTCCTGCACCAGCCGGAAGAGCTCTTCGCTCGCCCTCGTCGCAATCACGGGCCTGCTCCGGCGGGCAAGGGCGGCAAAGATCCCGACAACCTGTTCCGGGGTCTTGCCCGGGCAGTACACCACCTCCGGGAGGCCGGTCCGCAACGACCGGTGATGATCCACTCGGGCGAAGCCAAGGTCCTCGAAGGGGAGTGTTTCCAGCCGGTTCAGAGCTTCTTCAACGGGGAGTTCCTGCGTCCTCACCGCGTCCAGAAGTCTGGCCAATTCCTCTTTCCTCATGTCATCTCCTCTTGGGGTCGGAGCCCGCCGCACGCCGCATGGAACACGCCAGCAGCGCAACGATTCCCGCCACGAAAAGCCGCGCTCCGAGCAGACAGTCAAGGGTGCGCCTCCCCACCTCCGGCGCCAGCTCCGCCGCCAGCCTGGAGAACTCCCCGACCCATTCGCCCGCGGGGTACGCCTTCGCGAGCTGGAACCGGAAGTCCCCTCCCGGGCGGGGCACGCACCCCGTTGCCTCACCCCAGCCGTACAGGTTCCCGGGCATCCACCAGAAACGGACCGCCATCTCCGCCTGTGCGGCTACGCCCGAGACGGTGACCGTCAGTTGTTTCCCGCTGTACGGCCCGCCCAACGCCATCCATACATAGTCATCCGTGCCGGCACCCGCGACACCGAGGCTGTCGCGGTGCCCCACATCCCCGGTCTCCTCGTCCCGAACCTCGTAGGCCATTCTCCCCAAGGCGGTGCGGCCCCCCATGGCGAGCCGAAGACCGATCTGCCCGTGGGCGGTCGGCTCCGTGGGCCATCGAAATGACTGGGTGACTGCACACGCGCCCGCCAGCAGCGTCCCCGGTTCGGGGGCCGGCGGAGTGTCCACCGCCAGGGCGGGCCTCAGGGAGTCGGTCGGCACCGCCAGATGCAGCGTCGTCAGCACCAGCGATCCGTCCACCATGTGGTCACGCACCGTCAGGGCGCCGGTGCCCGGCGCCCGACCGCATAGCCACAGCCGCGCCTCTCCCGGCCCATCGGCTTCCAGCAGCAGGGCGACCGGCTTGCCCGACACGGCCGTGATCGGCACGAAGGTGATGCGCTGCGCCACATTGTCGCTGATCCCCTCGATCCGCCCGCTCCGCACCGCTCGCCCGCTCACCTCCACATCCCATCACGAACTCCACCCCCACCAGACTGTCTCGAGGCACTATGAACTCCTGCCTCAGTTCTCCCGCCTCCACCAGGTTCTCACTGGGAAACCGCCCCTGCACCCCCGTCAAATCAAGACCCGTCTCCAGCCATACCTCACTGCTGTCCCGCGCCAGTACCCGAAATGCCAGGTCTCCACCCACCATACGCCCGTTCACCCGCAGCTCTCCGCCACCGTACCAATCCACCGGGTAAAACCTCACTCCCGCCGCGTGACCAGGCCGCCCCGCCGGCGCCCATGCCTCGATCGTCACCGCTCCCGTCGCCCGATGCGCCGGAAACACCACCCGCACGGGGCGTCCGAGACCGGCACGATGCCGAAGCCAATCTCCCGGTTGCCCTCCCGTACCTCGATCGCGATGTCGACCTCGTCTGTCTTCGGGTATCGGGAGACGAAAAGCTCCACGCCCGCGATGGGCTCCGCAGGCGGCGTGAAGGTCTGCGTGACGCGCCGCGCCGAACTCAGTTCCTGAATCTCGTTGGCGCCGGGCATCAGGGTCGCGTCCGCTACCACCCGCCTGACCTCAAAACCGCCATGCGCGGTGGTGAAGGCCAAGGCCATGACAGATGCCGTTACCGTTCGAATGCCCGGAATCATAATCCCGTCACCTCCTGCAGGCCGATCCGCGTGTGCCCTGGGTTCAACCCGAGCCGGGGCCGGACGGCGTTGCACGGGTCAGTGGACCGTCCCCGCACGACACCTCCTGGGGAGTCCGAGCACCACAACGGTGACCCCGCTGCATGCCAGGAGCATCATCCGCATCCCCAGCAGCCACCTGAGAAGACGCGTCCCCACGTCGGGCGCCAGCTCCGCCACCAGCCCGGGGAACTCCCGCACCCATGTGCCCACAGGGTAGGCTCGCGCCATTTGGAACTGGCAATCACCTTCGGGCCGCGGCACACACCCCATCGCCTCGCCCCAGCCGTAGGCGTTCCCGGACATCCACCAGAACCGAACCGCCGCATCCGTCTTCGCGCCGACGCCCCCCAAGGTGACCGCCAGCTTTTTCCCGCCGTGCGGACTCCCCAGTCCGCACCACACGAATTCGTTTGCGCGCAAGTCCGCCGCTGTGAGGCTGTCGCGCTGCATCGTTCCTCCACTGTGCTCTGCCCGCACTTCGTAGACCAGCGCCCCGGCCGCGGTCTGATGTCCCAAGGCCAGCCGGAATCCCGCCAAGTCCCGTGCCGTGCGCGCACACGGCCATTGGAATGTCTGGGTCACTGCGCATGCGCCGACCAGCGGCGCGCCTGGCTCGGGCGCCGGCAAGGCGTCCACCGCCAGGGCAACCCTCAGGGAGTCGGTCGGCACCGCCAGATGCAGCGTCGTCAGCACCAGCGATCCGTCCACCATGTGGTCGCCCACCGTCAGGGCGCCGGTGCCCGGCGCCCGACCGCATAGCCACAGCCGCGCCTCTCCTCCCGACGGCTTGCATGAGATCCGGAGAGTGACGGGCACCCCCTCCGAGGCCGTGATCGGCACGAAGGTGATGCGCTGCGCCACATTGTCGCTGATCCCCTCGATCCGCCCGCTCCGCACCGCTCGCCCGCTCACCTCCACATCCCA
>JALOPK010000138.1 GCA_025453925.1 Candidatus Eiseniibacteriota bacterium
CCGGCGAGCCGCCCCATGGCTTCGCGGTTCCCGATGGCAATGGGTTCATCGCTGAGGTTGCCGCTGGTCATGACCAGAGGAGGGAGCGTCTCTTTATTCCCGCTGAACAGCAGATGGTGAATGGGAGTATAGGGGAGCATCAGGCCCACGGTGCCGATGCCCGGGGCGATCGTCGCCGCCAGCGGTCCGTCGGCGGCGGCGACCACGACGATGGGACGCGCCGCGGACATGAGCGCCTCCTCATCCCGCCCGTCGATCTGCGCGCAGCGCCGTGCCCATCCCAGATCGCCGACCATCACGGCCAAGGGTTTTGCGTCTCGTCCCTTGAGGCCGCGTAACCGCGCGACGGCCTCTTCGTCTGTCGCGTCGGCCGCCAGGTGAAAGCCGCCGATGCCCTTGATCGCCGCGATGGCGCCGCGCCGCAACGTGGCCGACAGCTCGGCCACCGGATCACCCGCCACGGCCGTGCCCTCGCGGGTGACGAGCCACACCCGCGGGCCGCACACCGGGCAGGCGTTCGGCTGCGCGTGGTACCGGCGGTCCGTCGGATCATGGTACTCGGCGCTGCATCGTTCGCACATGGGAAAGCACGCCATGGTGGTCAACGGCCGGTCATAGGGCAGCGCGCGTACCGCGCTGAAGCGGGGGCCGCAGTTCGTGCAGTTGATGAAGGGGTATCTGAACCGCCTGTCAACCGGATCGAGAAGTTCCCGCACGCAATCGTCGCAGGTGGCGAGGTCCGGGGGGCAGAGCGTCGTGCCCTGGCCCGGCAGACTGGGGAGAATGGTGAATCCCCCCTCCCCCGTAGGTTCGGCCTCGCGCACGTCGATCCCGGTGACCCTGGCGAAAGGCGGCGGGTGATCGGCCAGGTCACGGAGAAAGCCATCGACCGCGGCGGAGACCCCCTCCACGGCGACTTCCAGCCCGTCCGACCTGTTGCGAACCCATCCGGCGATGCCCCATGCAGCGGCGAGCCGGTGGACGGTCGGGCGAAACCCCACACCCTGCACGACTCCGCGCACCAGCGCCACGCGTCTCACCTGTTCATTCTGCATGGCCGACTCCGTTCCCATGTTCCAGGCATGGGCAACCTTCAGTACCGCCCCCCGTGGAAATGCAACGGTTGCGTTCCCCATAGGTCTCTTGTACCCTTGACCGTTTGTCAACGGTCCACAGCCCGCGCGAGGTGTGTTCCATGGGCCCTCATGATAGAGTTCTCATCACGGCAGCGCTGCCGTATGCCAACGGAAATCTCCACGTCGGCCATATCGGCGGCAGCTATCTGCCGGCCGACACCTACGCACGATACTGCCGCTCGGCGGGGCGCGAGGTTCTCTTCATCTGCGGATCCGACGATCATGGCGTTCCTGCCACGTTGACCGCGCGAACCGAGGGGTGCACTCCCCGCGAGGTCGTGACCAGGTACCACGAAGCCCAGGTGAAAGACTTCCAGGGCCTGGGTATTCGATTCGACATCTACGGCAGCACATCTTCTCCCCAGCATGCCGCCGCGAGTCAGGAGTTCTTTCTCCGCGTCCACAGGAACGGCTTCCTCGAGAAGCGCCGCACCAAGCAACTCTACGATGCCCAGGCCGGCATCTTCCTGCCGGACCGGTACGTGACCGGCACCTGCCCCTTCTGCGGCCAGTCTGCGCTGGGCGACCAGTGCGAGCACTGCGGCAAGGATCAGGATGCGCTGGAACTCATCGCTCCGCGCAGCGCCATCACCGGATCAGTCCCCCAGGTCCGCGAGACGACCCACTGGTACTTCCGGCAGGATCTGCTGGAGGGGAAACTGAGGGAGTGGCTCGCCGCCAAGGAAAGCTGGCGCGCGCCAGTGCAGAACTTCGCCCTGGGCATGCTCAAGCAGGGCCTCAAATCCCGCGCCATCACCCGGGATCTCTCCTGGGGAGTGCCCGTGCCGCTGCCGGAAGACCCCGATGCGGAGGGCAAGGTCCTCTACGTGTGGTTCGATGCCCCCATCGGCTACGTGACGTTCACGGCGGATCTCCTCGAAGAGCGAGGCCAGGCGAGGGAGCGGTACGCGGACTGGTGGAAGAACCCCGAGGTGCCGATCTACCACTTCATCGGCGAAGACAACATTGTGTTCCACGCATTGATGTGGCCGGCGATGCTCATGGCTGAAGGCACCTTCCAATTGCCCGCCAATGTGGTGGCCAACTGCTTCGTGAATTTCCAGTTCCCCGGCCATGACGAGGAGAAGATGTCCAAGAGCCGAGGTACGGCCGTGTGGATCCACGAGTATCTGCGGGACGGTGATCCCGATCCGTTGCGCTACTATCTGACCTTCATCGCGCCCGAGGCCCAACGAACGGCATTCAAGCCCGATGATCTCGCGCGGCGCACCAACGATGAGCTGGTGGGGACCTTCGGCAACTTCATCCACCGGACGCTGACATTCGCGGCCAGGTACTTCGATGGGAAGGTGCCCGAACCGGGGATTCCGGTGGCCGAGGCGGAGGAAGTGCAGACCCATCTGAAAGCCCTGCCCCGCCTGGTCGGCGTCGAACTCGATGCGTTCAGACTGAAGAGCGCCATGGGCATGGTGATGGACCTCGCGCGGATGGGTAATCGGTTCTTCGACTACCAGGCCCCGTGGAAGCAGCGCAAGGAGGATCCCGCGCGCTGCGCCACCACGCTCCACACCTGTCTTCACATCGTGAAGGCCCTGGCGATCCTCTCCGAGCCGTTCATGCCGTTCACGAGCGAGAAGGCGGCGGGATTCCTCGGCCTGAGCGCCGGGGAGCGCGGCTGGGCCGCCGCGGCCACGCCATTGGAGGCCGGCCGGCCCCTGGGAGCAGCGGAGCCCCTTTTCCGAAAGATCGAGTAGTCGGATGCAGCCCCAAGATGAGGCGAAGGGAGCGCAGGCGGATGAGGCGGCGAGCGATGACCGTTCGTTTCTTTCCCAGGCCCACCTCATCGCCGCGGGCGTGCGCGTATTCGTGCATCGCGAGGGGAAGCCCCCTTCGGTCGAGGAGTTGGCCGAGTTCCTCCACACGACCCCCGAGCTGGTCTACCACATGGTGAACCGGCTGGAGCATGAGGAAGTGCTCCGCACCGTCCGCACCTCCTTCGAGACCAAGGTCTATCTCCGCAGGCCCGAGAACCTTCGGGATCTTCCCGAGCAGACGATCCCCGAACTCGAGGACGAGATGCGCAAGCACCGGGAACGGAAGCGGGAGGAGCAGGAGAAGCTGGGCGCCACGCTCTCGGCATCAGCGGTCAAGCGACGTCAGCAGGAACGTCTCGCCGACCTCGAGAGGAAAATGAAGGAAGGTCTGGGCAAGAAGAAGCCTCCCTGGGCCGAGTAGCCGGCGTTCCCAAGCGCGGGTTCGCTCCCTCCCGTCGGGCCCTCCCCATTCCCCATTCCCCACTCCGCATCCCGCATCCCGCATTCCCTCTCTTGACACTTCCATCGCCGTCCCTGAGCTTGGCCTCGGCGTCATGATCGCGACCCGCTATGCGGGCTGTCGTTCGTTTCGGGCGAGGCTCAACCAGGGAGGCATGCTCATGGGCACGATGCGCGCGGATCTGCAAAGACTCTGCTGGGTCACGCTGGCAGTGACGGGAGCTGCATTCACCGGCGCGTGGGCGGCCATCGATGTGCCGGCGATCCGCGAGGCGATCGCGGCGAAGGATCTCCACTGGACGGCGGCCGAAAACCCGATGACGCGGCTCTCGCCCCCGGAATTGGCCGAACGGTTCGGGGATATGACGGTGGATGGCCCCTGGGTCATTGAAGAGCGATCGAGAGTCGTGAGCCGTTCGACACAGATCCCGTCCTCCGGAGCGGATCCGGGCGAGGGTCGGGACCTCCCTCCCGCGTTCGATTGGCGCTCGTACGAGGGAGCCAACTGGGTGACGCCGCCCAAGGATCAGATGCAGTGCGGCTCCTGCTGGGATTTCTGCATGGTGGGCGCGTGGGAGTCCAGAATGCTCATCGAGCGCGACGAACCCGTCCGGTCGGCGGACAAATCCGAGCAGTTCATCCTCTCGTGCAGCTCGGGCACCTGCACGGGCGGCAGCGCGGCGTTGGCGGCGGGATTCGTGTATGCGACGGGGTGTCCTGACGAGAGCTGCTTCCCGTACGGCCCTCCGTACGATGCCACCCCCTGCGCCGATGTCTGCGGCGACTGGGCCGCCACGGCCGAGACACTGGACACGGGCGCCTATCTCACCACGGGCGACGTGTCGCCGACCGCGGCGGAAGTAGTCGCCATCAAGACCGCGGTGCTGGAGGGACCGGTCACCACCTCCATGCGGGTGTACGAGGATTTCACCGCATACGGCGGCGGCATCTACCAGTATGGGTGGGGGGACTACCTCGGGGGACACGGCGTGGTGATCGTGGGATGGGATGACACCACGCTCCCCGCCTGCTGGATCTGCAAGAACAGCTGGAGCCCGAGTTGGGGCGAGGGGGGGTTCTTCCGGATCGCAATCGGCGAGGCCGTGAGCCAGGTCGGGCGCTGGACGTATGAGATCCAGCACTACGAACGCGAGCACGAGCTGGAGCTCTGCGTCGAGGACACGCTTGACCAGATCGGCTACGGTTCCAGTTCTCCTGCCGTGCGCTACGGCGGCGTGGAGTACACGATGCCGGTCTCCGGCCGGGTGATCGCCGTGATGACGCAATTCCGGGCGATGGGGATGAGTTACACGGCCTACGTCTACAACGGCATTTCGGGCAGCGGGGCTCCCGGGACGTTGCTCACCAGCACAGCAGGGACCTTCGGCTCCACCCTGGGCTGGAAGCGCATCAACCTGCCCACGCCGGTGCACGTCAGTGCCGGTTCAGACATCTTCGTGGCAGTGCGCTACGCCACCATTGCGTACGCCATTCCGCTGGAATCATTCGATCCGGCTGACAACAGCGGCAGATCGTGGTACTCCTCGAGCGGCACCACCTACACCCATCTCACATCATACGGTGACATCTGCGTGCGGGCCGTCATCGCGACGGCTTCGCCGGCTCCTCCCGACACGGTGACTGGGCTCGCGGCCACCGCATCAGGTTCCAACCTGAACCTCGCATGGTCCCCGGTGACCACCGACACGACCGGGGCCCCGACCATCATTGCCAACTACCGGGTGTACCGATCAACGTTCGCCCTGTTCAACGAGGGTACGGGTACCGTCGTCGGTTCACCTACGGGCACCACGTTCACGGACCCTGGTGTCATTGGAGACGAAAGCGTCAACTATTACTACGCGGTTGTCGCGGTGGATGACTTCGGCACACCATCCAGACTCTGCCGCCGCGTCGGCGAGTTCGACCGTGATCTGCCCTGAGTGCCGTGCCCGGTTGATGTGTCTCGGAACTCGAAGGAAACCGAGTAGGACTGTTCGAGCGCTCACCGACCACTATTCTAAGGTTAGAATAGTGGTCGGCACGGGCGGTGGGCGGCACTGAACTCCTCTTCGACCGGGGCCTCGCGCCGTTTCGCGGCCCATGGCCGCCTCACGGGAACGCCGCCTCGAAGTCGGCTTCGCCGACACGGTTGGAGACGCCGAGGATCTGCTCAGTTGCGTCCACCGCCACGACGAGGCAAGTCCAGTTGTTGTTCGGATCGCCGACGCCATTGCTGCTGCGCCAGGTGATCGTGCGCGAAGGGAGCACTGCCAAGGCGCCCTTGTCTCTCGTGCCCGTCTGCACGCGAGGAGGGCACTGTCGGTCGTGAGCCAGAGGTAGCCCGGAACACGCGGGATTGATGTCACCGCTGCGGTCAGCGCATTGAGTCATGGCCGGTAGCAGTGTAAACTGCCCCGCTCACGCCCGGACTCTCTCTAATCGCGCCATAGGTCGCGTCCGCCATGGATGATCTCCGGTTTCGCCTTCAGCGCCAGTTCCCCGCGCTCACCCACCGCAACTTCCGGTTGCTGTGGCTCGGCCAGCTCGTGTCCGTATCGGGATCCATGATGCAGAGCGCGGCCATCCTCTGGCACGTGGCGATCCTCGTACCCGACAACATGAAGGGTTTGGCCCTTGGCGCGGTGGGCCTGGTCCGCCTTGTGCCCGTGTTGGTGTTTTCTCTGGTGAGCGGGGTCGTTGCCGATACCGCGGACCGGCGTCGTTTGATGCTGGTGTCGCAGACCGTCATGACGCTGGTCGCGGTCGCCCTCTGCGCGATCACCCTCAGAGGTCTCACCTCGGTGTGGCCGTGCTACCTCCTCGCCGCCATCAACTCGGCGGCGTGGGCATTCGACGGCCCCGCGCGACAGTCGCTCATCCCCAACCTCGTGCCCCGCGAACATCTTCCCAACGCGATCAGCCTCAATGCCATCATGTTCCAGACTGCGTCGGTGGTCGGCCCCTCCCTTGCCGGCGTGGTGATCGCGACGCTGGGCACGGGCTGGGTCTACGCCTGCAATGCGGTATCGTTCCTCGGCGTGATCATCGCGATCCTCCTCATGCGCGGCGTTCAGAGCCGCGCCGAGGGGGCATCCGATGGGGTGAGCTGGCGGTTCGCCTCAGAAGGCCTCCGCTTCGTGTTCAGTGCCCCCCTCATCCGATCCTCCATGCTCCTCGACTTCTTCGCGACCTTCTTCGCGTCGGCCACGGCCCTGCTCCCGATCTTCGCCCAGGACATCCTCAAGGTCGGCCCGCGAGGCTACGGCTGGCTCTATGCGGCGCCATCGGTAGGCGCCTTGCTGGCGAGTCTCGCCATGGTGCGCATCTCGGACGGGATTCGCCGTCGAGGCCAGGTGATGCTGTGGTGCGTGGCGGGGTATGGGCTGGCGACGGTGGTGTTCGGAATCTCCCGGGCGTTCTGGCTCACGTTCCTCTGTCTGGCCCTCACCGGCGCCACCGACATCGTGAGCACCATTCTGCGGAACGTGATCAGGCAACTCCACACGCCCGATCGCCTCCGCGGGCGGATGACCAGCGTGAATATGATCTTCTTCATGGGCGGCCCGCAGCTTGGGGAGATGGAGGCCGGGGCTGTCGCCAGTCTGTTCGGAGCGCCCATCTCGGTGGTGACCGGAGGACTCGGATGCCTGCTCGCCACCGCCTGGATCGCGAAGAAGACCCCCGAGTTGCGTCACTACCACACCGATCCGGAGCATGTTCCCGGCCAGCCCCATGTCACCGGAGGCTGGGTTTCGCCCAGGGGTTCGACCGCGGGTACGCCCGCGCCGCCTCCCTCGGGCGGAAGCGGGGTCTGACCCCATGCCTGGGATGCGAGCGAATCACCTGCGGTCCCTCGCCCTCGTCCTGATGCTCCCGATGCTGGGCACGTCTCACGGGCGGACCTATCTCGGGGACTACTCGGGCCATGACGCCGCGGACCGCGTCGTCACCATCCGGGCCGGCGAGGCTGCGGTGCGATTCGTTTCATTCGGTGAGGATGTCCTGCGCGTCGACTTCCTTCCCGCAGCCGGCACGCGGATTGACTCGTCCCTGGCCGTGGTCGCCGACACACTCAACGCCCCCGCGTACGCCGTGACGGAGACCGACTCAACCCTGCGCCTATCCGTGGGAACCCTCGTCGTCACTTGCTCCAAGCGGCCCCTGCGCTTCTCGTTCGAGGCAGGAGGCCTTCCCATTCTGGCGGAACCCCACGGAGGCGGCCTGAGCACCGAAGGGTCCGAACGGGCGGCGACGTTCAGCCTTGCGCCTGATGATCACTTCTACGGAACCGGCGAGCGCGGCACCTCGCTGGACAAGCGGGGCCAGAGGCTCACCTGCTACAATGTGCATGAAGGGGGCTACACGTGGCCGGTATCCACGATGAGTGTGAATGTGCCGTTCATCGCCTCCCCGCGGGGCTACGGGCTCTTCTTCGACACGTCGTTTCCCGGCCAGTTCGACCTGGGGAGCACGGACCCTGCGCGCTTCTGGTACGAAACCGACGGCGGCGAGCTGTCGTTCTTCGTGATGGCCGGCCACTCCATCCCCGACCTGCTCGAGGTCTTCACCCGGCTGACCGGCCGCCAGCCCCTTCCGCCCCTCTGGGCGTTCGGGTACATACAGTCCAAGTACGGCTACCGCGATGAGATGGAGGTCAGGGACGCGGCCCGCCTGATGCGGGAGAAACGCATTCCCTGCGACGCCTTCGTCCTGGATCTCTACTGGTTCCGCCACATGGGCGACCTCACGTGGAACACAGCGGCCTGGCCCAATCCGTTCACGCTGATGCGCGACCTGGAAGCCGACGGATTCAAGACCATCGCCATCACCGAACCGTACATCGTCGAGTACTCGCCCAA
>JALOPK010000139.1 GCA_025453925.1 Candidatus Eiseniibacteriota bacterium
CGTTCCGCGCTCACGGTTCTTCCGGGCATTGTCAACGGGCAGCACCTGGCCGTGCATGACCACCCAGACGCCCGGGGGAACGAAGAGCGTCGCGAGGATGGCTTCGGCCAGGTTCTGGAGCCCATCGGAATTCTCGAAGCCCAGCGGAACCATGGCCCCCGTCAGGACCACCGGCACCGTCGGCTCACCAAGCACGGCCTTGATTGCCTTGCCGGTATCGACCATGGTATCGGTACCGTGGGTGATAACGATGGGATAGCCATCCTTCTGTTTCACCGCGACGGCGCGGGCGACCAGATCCCGGTCTTCTTCTCCCATCTGGAGGCTGTCCACATTCATGAGCCGACTGGATCGTATGCGGACATCAGGGAGCCTGAGACGCCGGAGAAAGGAGTCGAGGCGGGCGTCCATGTTGAGGAGGCTCCCGTCGGCCTCCTGGTAGGTCTTCTCGATGGTGCCACCGGTGTTCACCAGATTGATGATGCGCACGGCATGGTCCTCCGGTCAGTCGCGGTTGTCCCTGAGGACCAGCAGCCTGATCAGGTTCATCACCGCAACTGCTGCGGCCGCGATATAAGTGAGGGCTGCCGCGCGGAGCACACTGCGCGCTCCCGGGATCTCGTCCTCGGCCAGGATTCCCGACCTGGTAAGCTGTGCCAGCGCGCGCTGGGAAGCATTCAGCTCAACGGGGAGGGTGACCACGTGGAACAACACCGCTCCGGAGAACAGAAGAATGCCCGCGTCCAGCAACTGGTTGCTGCCCATCAGCAATCCCGCGATGGCAAGAGGCCAGGCCAGGGTGCTTCCGATCTGCGCGGGACCCAGGAGCCCGTGCCGGAATCTCAAGGGCAGATAGCCGGAGGCATCTTGCAGCGCGTGGCCGACCTCGTGGGCGGCGACCCCTACCGCGGCCAGCGACGTACCCCCATAGACGGGCTCTGAGAGCCGGATCCGGCGCGCCCGCGGGTCATAATGGTCAGTCAGAGATCCTCGTTGCGGCTCGATCTCGATAGCGGCCAGACCGTTAGAGCGCAGAATCGCGGCCGCCGCCTCGGCGCCGCTTAGACCGCGGCGTGCCCGCACGCGTGACTGGGTGGAAAAGGCTCGCTGCACCATGGCCTGCGCGATCAGCGCCAGGATCATGGCAGGAATGATCAGGATGTACGTGGCGTCGCCGAAGAACATATTCTCCCCTTCCGGTGTATAAGTCGTCTGGATTTCCTGACAGGAAATCCGTGTCGTCTTCAATGCGCTCAAAACCCAGCACGCGTGGCCACGGTTCCCGCCGGCCAGCCACTGAATGTGGAGACAAGATCGTGCGTCGTATCCCCGCTGTCATTGGTTTGCTGTTGGTCGCCTCCCCGATCGGCGCTTCCCAGCCGAACGTGCTCCTCATCACGGTCGATGCCCTTCGGCCGGATCGCCTTGGCTGCATGGACTATCCCCATCGGCTCACGCCTACGCTGGACAGCCTTGCCGCAGCCGGCACCGTGTTTACCAACGCATTCACCTCGTCGGCGTGGACATCCCCGGCGCTGGTGTCCTGCCTCACGGGGCGGCACGAACCCGCCCATGGCGTGGACACACGGGAGAAGAGCCTTGCGCCGGGCGTCCCCACCCTTCCGGGAGAGCTGGTGAAGGCCGGGTATCACGCACCCGATGTCTGCTATCTTGTCGGTTCTCCCAACTATCAGAACCTTGATTTCCAGGCCTTCGACCGGAAACAGGAGTTCCTGACCGCGGGCCACGAGATCATGTTCCGTTGGCTTGAGACGTATGCACCGTCACATCAGCCGTTCTTCCTGTACTACCACTACCGCGACCTTCATCAGCCCTATGCCCCGTCCCCGCCGTTCGATACGCGCTACCTGCCGGATCAGCGGCCCCCGGACGACCCCGAGGCCCTGGCGAGATTCACTGCCGTCAGGACGGCCCTGCTGCTGCCGGAGGGAAGACTCGCGTTCTCCCCCTCGGACACGGGATGGGTCCGAGGGCTCTACGACGGCGAGGTTGCCGAAGCGGACGCCCGATTCTTCCGCCCACTCCTGCACCAGCTCCGCATGCTGGGCATCGCCGAGAACACGCTCGTCATCATCAGTGCGGACCACGGGGAGGAGTTGCTGGAGCATGGCAACGTGGGTCACGCCAGTACCTCGCTGACGAGCACGCTGTATGACGAAGAACTTCGTATTCCACTCATAGTCTCATGGCCGGCGGCAACCACGGTGGGCCATGTCGTGCGCGACATGGTCCAGCTCGTGGACGTGATGCCCACCGTGCTCGACCTCACGGGAATCCCCGTGCCAGAGGGCATCCAGGGAAGGTCGCTGCGACCATTGATAGAGGGAGAGGGCCTTGCTCCGAGGCCGGTCTATGTGTCGTCGGTTCTCGGCGGATATCAGGCCACAGCGCAGATGCAGGGAATTCGACTCCGAGCGGTGCGCACGGACCGATGGAAGCTCGTTCGCCGTGATGACCAGACCCTGGG
Source organism: Candidatus Eiseniibacteriota bacterium (assembly GCA_025453925.1). GTDB lineage: Bacteria > JAFGKV01 > JAFGKV01 > JAFGKV01 > JAFGKV01 > JAFGKV01. The sequence continues at coordinate 2,489 of JALOPK010000139.1, forward strand.
TTCCTCACGGACGCTCTATGACCTGGCCCATGATCCCTCCGAGCGGGTGGACTGCACCACCACCCACGCTGGTGTCGCCGACAGCCTGGAGGGCCTCCTGGAAACCTGGCTCGCCCGCTGCCGGACGCTCTACCGGCAGCCGCTCTGGGCGGGCGGAGAGGGGCGGCAGGGCAGCGCGGTGCGTCCAACGGTGCTGAGCCCGCAAACCGGTGACAGCCTGCGCTTCGACTCCTCCAAAGGCATGCTCGGAGTCCGTTTACAGGGAACCGGTGCCGGCGACTACGACATTCAATACTCGGTCGGAACAGGCTCCTATCACGTGGAAGGCGTGATCCCATCCGCGCCGGATGGGGTATTCTACGGTCCCTTTACTCCCACCTTCTGGAACACACTCGTCGGGTACAATCCGTGGGCGTTTCGCGTCATGCCCTCCGGCAGGAGCGACCTCGCCACCGACTGGGTGACATTCTACCTCCAGCCGTCTGACCCGTGATGCTGATGCGCGCGCGCGCGGCCACAGCGCTGCTTCTCCTTGCCGCCACGACCTGCGCGGTCGAACCGCCCCGCCGGCGGGTCTTGCTGCTCGAGCCGCCGGGCGACGATGCCACGCACGAGGAGCATGTCCTCGGCTCATGCGGGGTCGCGGTCACATCATTGCGTCCCTTCCCCGAATGGGAAGGCGAGTGGGAATGGATCGCGGACCCGGGCGATAGCGGCGCGTCAGATGGTTGGGCGCTCGGGAGCGGTCCCGGGTGGCGGAGAATCCGGACAGGCACTCCCTGGCAGGCGCAGGGTATCCGGCATGCGGGAGTCGCGTGGTACCGCCGAACCTTCCACTGCAGTGGGGTCCCCTCGGTGCCCGTGTGCCTCACGATCCGCTCCGCGGAGGACTCGGCCATGGTGTTCCTCAACGGAGCGCGAATCGGCTCAGGAGGGGGAAACTGGGGGGATATCGATGTGCCGCTCGACAGGCTCAGGCAAGGGCGCAATCAACTTGCCATCCGCGTGGTCAATCCCGCTGCCTCCGGGGATCCTAACCGTGGAGGCCTATCCGGGCACGTTGACTTCTCGATCATCGCCGGCAGCCTCAACCTGGCCGAAGCCGATCTGGTCGTCCTCTCCAGTCGCCTGCTCCTGTCGTTCTGGTCAGCCGCGACGCTTGAGGAGCATGTGCGCCAGGGAGGCGCCGTGCTGGCGTTGATGCACGATGCGGCGCGCAGATGGGAGGATTCCCCCATCGAGCGCATGCTGCCGACCTGTCTCGGGCTCTCCTCCGCGTTGGCGGGAACGGTGCGGCCGATTCCGGCGGGCACGCTGGCCGGGGTCATCGACAGGGATGCCGACCCTCTTCAGGTGACCGCCAGCATTCTGCTTCCGAGTCACCCGAACTTCGCCCGGCCCGGAACCCGGGAGACTGCCCGTTGGAATCTCTCCCCGCTGGCATGGGACCATCGGATCGAAGTCGTCGGTGACGATCCGAAGGCTTCCCCGTTGCTGACCAGTGCGCAGTACGGTGCGGGAGTCATCGTTGCGTGCGCCGCTCCAGCATTGTTCGAACCTGCCCGCATACGGGGAATCCTTGCCCGAGCCGGCGAAGGCCTTCCCGGGAACACTCCATCTCTGGGGAAAGTGTGGAGCGCCGCGGGCCTGCCGGCCGACCATCTGATCTTCCAGGGACTTGAGCCCTCGGAGCAGGATGATGCGGACGTCGTTATTGTGGGCGGCGCCACCGCCGCGCAACAGGTCCGCGATGCGGTGTCCGGGGGAAAGACCGCGCTCGTGCTTGACCCGGACATCCTGGCGGACCATCCGGACCTCAATCCCTGGTCCCAGGAGATCCGAACCCCGGCCACGCCGTTCCCTCTCATGACCCAGGAAGCCTGGTCGAGCATCACACAAAGGGGAGAACCGCGCACGGTCAGGATAGCCTGCCCGCCGGGATCCAGCCATCAGCTGTGCATTAAGGAAGGCCCGTACGGATCAGTGCGCGGAATATGGACCGCCGAGGAGACGGGCCGGCGCTGCGTCGACGGCTCATGGGTCATCTCCCCGGCGGCCTCCCTGCAGGTCGGAGTGTGGACCGACGTGGAGACGGAGGTACCCATCGTACATGCAGGCGATCGAGCGATCGTGGTCACGGGAACAGGGATCCGGCTGGGCCAGCCTCTCAACAGGCCCGGGCTTCGACGCCCCGTAGGCGAGGTGCTCTGGCGCTGGGAGGACGGCGAGCCCGCCCTCGCCGTCAGGCAAGTGGGCTCCGGCAGGGTCGCATCGTTCTCCGTGCCCTTGGAGTGGCAGGATCCGCGCCGGCTCGACTGGAGCGACGTTCACGCGTCAAAGAGCCGCTTCCTTTCCGAGGACTCCGCCCAGTTGCCGGCGCTGGCCGCCCGGCAGCTGGTCAGCTCGGATCTCACACTGGGTCCGGTTGAGACAACCGCGTCGGGCGTGACCGTCGGCCTCGGGGCGACACCCCGGCCCGTGCAAGTGCGCTACCGCTTCAGGGACTGGCAACGGAGCCTGCTCAGTTCCCGCAGTGTTGATTTGGCTCCGCAGCGAGAGCGCCGGTCAGTGACGATCCCCTGGCCCGATGACGAGGTACGATCCACCTATGAGGCTGCGGAGCAGTGCCCGTCGCTGTGGCTGGAGGTTGCGGTAGTATCGGAGCCCGGGGATCGATGCCTCTCCCACCTTGAGCTTGCCGTGCAACGGCCTGGCCCGCTCCTCTCCGTCTGGCACACGCCCCTCTCCCGACGTGCTCCTCAGCGGCTGGCGACCTGGCCCCGCACGGCCGATCCGGAGTTCCCCCGAGAGCAGGGTCCGGCGGGACAGTACCCCCTCTTCGTGCCGGGTGAGGATATCACGCTGCTGGCCGAAACCTGGGCGCCGGGGGCCCGGGAGGCCGAGGTACGCGTGCAGGATCTGATCCACGGCAGGGAAATCGACATTGCCTCGGTTCCTCTTCGGAGGTCGGCCGGTCCCTGGCGTGTGACGGAGTGGCGTATGCCCGCTCCGGCGCCTTCCCTGTACCGCGTCGAGGCCAGCCTTGACGGAGTCGTCGCAAGTTCGATGCTCGTCGTCTCGACGCCGACCGATCTCAGAAGCGCGTCCTGGGACAAGGCGAAGGGGGTCCAGGTTCTGGGAACGCTGCTCCCTTACTGCGACGAAGAGCAATTCGCCGTTGAGAATCTCTGCGCCCACGCCGACAGCGGCCTCGCCTGGGGACCTTTTGCACATTCGCGCGCCGGGCAACCATGGTGCGATTTCCTTCCGAATCCCTTCAGCATTCTGCCAAACGGCATCCGCTACCGGACCTGGATCTCGCCCACAATCCGCAGCCTTGCCCGTCACACGTGGACGGGAGAGACGCTTACCATCAGTGCGTCTTTGGTTGACGGGTTCAATGGGGTCCCGTGGCCGCCGGCCTTCGTGCATCCGCAACATCTCGCCGCGTTCGCGCGTTGGAAGGCCGGCATGGGCGGGGGCGATCTGCGGGCTCTCCCGGCCGACAGCCTGGCGGCCCTCGCACTGGGTCCCCTGGCAGCGGAATGGCGCTTTTTCGTTGCCACGGAAATCGCGTTGCCCGCCCATCGAATCGTCAAGGACGAACTGCAGGCAGCCTCACCTGGCTCAAATCTGACCGACCAGTTCGATCTCCCGTTGCTCCCGACGCTGCTTCGCATTCCAGACGTCGAGCGTTTCGCTGAGTCATGGCAGGACCTCTTCGCCCTGTCTTCATCGGACGCCTGGAACATCCGCGCAGGGCGGGACTACCACGCGGCCACCTACTTGGTGTGCCTGGGCAAGGCCCTGGCACCCCGATCCAGGATCGGGCACTATCACATGGAAATGTTGGGCGGAATCGGCCCGGAGCGAATTGCCAAGGCCGAGCTCATCCGCCGCCAGAACGCCGACCTCTTCTGGATGATGGCCGCATCCGATTGGGGCTGGGTCCCCGTCGAGTCATATGCCGACGGTGGAGGTGTTTCCTGGCTGGGAGGGTGGCAAACCTGGCTGCCTCTCTCGTCGAAGAGCCTCCGAGGGGGCCACGTCGCGTTCCCGGAGGACTGGCAGGCGCTACAGCGTCTCTATGCGATGGCCGAGGCCGTGCGCCCGCAGCGTCCGCGGGGATTCACTCTGGCGGCTGTGGGGCCGAGAATGCCGGCCGGCGAGGAGGTCATCATGGGCGACCAGGCGAGGCTGTTCGGCATGTTGCGGGAGACCGGGCTGGTCATCTCGTCCATGGCGCGTCTGGACAAGATCAGCCTTTCAACCGTTCCCGACGGCATCATCGTGCCCGTTCCTGGCGAGCTGACCGTGCGCGAGCGCGAGGGGCTGCAGCTCTGCGTGGACGAGGGCATACCGGTCGGAGTCATCGGCCTGGGTCTCTCCGAAGACGCCATTGCGGCATACACCGGGATCACTGGATCCCAGTTGAACTCGCCGCCTTTCTCGCTCCTCCGCGGAGGGAACGTCCGCGGACCGTTCTGGCCTGACGGGACCGACGAGGACTATCGTGCGGTGGCCGAGTTCGCCAGGGACCTGCGGCAGCGGTGTGCGTTTGACGTATCCGCCGCCGAGGGCGTGTCATCCTATGCCTTCGAAGGGAGCCATGGTCTCATGGTGGTGCTCCTGGAGGAACGGGGCGAGGCCCGGACGGTTGTCGTGACGCTCCGGACCCAGGCGAAAGGCACCCACGCCGCCGAGTTCCTTCGAGGAAGGCCGTTGGTCGTTCGCCACACAGAGCGAGGACCAGTCGTTGAGGTTCCCCTGGCGGCGGCCGGAGCAGCACTGGTGCAGATCTCCTATGAATAGCAGGCGCACGATGAAAACGGCCGCGACGCCCCGATGCCCGGAGAGCCTGACGGCGGCGCACCGGAGAGACGACCACAGGTCACCGCGTTCGCACACCGGCAGAGCGGAAAAGTCGGGCGGGAAACGCGGGAGGGCGCACGGCAGAGCCTCAGCGGCCGACCGCGTGCGGCTTCATGCCATGCTTGCCGCCGCCCTTCTTTTCACGGTAACACCTGAGTCCGAACCATCGCCCCTCCTGCGATGGTTGGGAGCGAACACCAGGGTGGTGATCGGCGAAGCCGCTTCGGTACGAGAACGCGAGGCCGCGCTCAGGGTGTGCGGCACGCTTGTTCCTGAGGACCCTTCGTCGGTGCTCTTGACCGATGCCTGGATCGCCGCCCACCGGATCGAGGCGGGTTCCCATCACCTCGTTATCGTGGGCACACCGCAGTCAAACAGCGCACTCCGTGACCACCACAGCATGTGGTGGCGGACGGCGGAGTGCGAGGACGCGGCCACCTTCCCGGTTCGAGGTGTGTATCTGTTCGGTGCGGGGGATCTGCCGGGCAGAGCTGCCGGCGTCATTGAGCCGGTGAGAAACCCATACGCCATTGCCGCCGCCGAGGCGCCTGCAGCGTCGGGAGCCCCTCTGACGTGGGTGGTGCGGTGCGCGGGAAGGTTTCCCGAGGGCGCTGCCGCCGCGGTTGACGCGCTGCTGGACGATGCTATGCTCTCCGGCGCCGTGGTCGACTCCCGGGCGTCAATGGACGCTGCCGCCTGGGAGGTGGACAGAGATCTCCTCACAGCTCAGCCGCCCTCCTGGTCGACCGCCGCGGAGCTGGAGGGCCTCGAGCTGGTCGGGTGGCACCAGGCAGACCGGTTGCTGGTCGATGGGCTCACTGCCGCGATGGGTGCGCGGCCGCTGGCGCTCTGGAG
>JALOPK010000140.1 GCA_025453925.1 Candidatus Eiseniibacteriota bacterium
GCGCGGTGGCGTTGTGCGGAAGAGCTCAATGAAACGGGTTCGTCGTTCGCGAAGGAGTGGATGCGAAAGGGAGGGCACCGGAGAACTCGCTTTCGGATAGAGAGATCAAAATCGTCAGCTGACACGCGAAGGAGCGCCCGCGAGGCTACAACGTCAAGGCCGTCCGCCTGCTCCGGTCAGTCCTCGGCCTCCGCAGACGTAGCGCCGGAGATTGTGACGGATACCTTCATCGCCATTCTGGTCGTCGAAGGCTCAGCTCGGGAGGGACATCATGGAACACCACAGTAGCGACATAGCCCGGGCGGAGGAGACAATTCGTGCCGCCCGGGTTCGGTTCGTCAATCTCCAGTTCACCGACATCATGGGCATCGTGAAGACGGTCGGTATGCCCATAGACCAGTGGCATAACGTACTGGAACACGGCATGTGGTTCGATGGATCCTCCATTGAGGGGTTCGCACGGATCGCAGAGAGCGACATGCTCCTGCATCCCGACCTGGCGACCTTTGCCGTAATGCCTTGGGAGACCGACTTCCCCACGGCCCGGGTGATCTGCGATGTCTACACCCCTCGCGGGGAGCCCTTCGAAGGTGACCCGCGGCATGTGCTCCGGAGGGCGCTGCGCTGCGCCTGGGACATGGGCTACGAGTACTACACGGGGCCCGAGATGGAGTTCTTTCTGTTCAAGCCTCATCCGGGCGGATCCCTCCTTCCCCTGACACCCAACGACGAGGCGAGCTACTTCGATGTGAGCACCGATCAGGCGCATCCCGTTCGCCGACAGATGGTGGGGACCCTGGAGTCGTTCGGCATCACCGTTGAAGCGTTGCACCATGAGGTTGCGACCGGCCAGCACGAGATCGACTTCAAGTATGACCGCGCGCTGCGCACCGCTGACAATGCAGTCACGCTCCGCGTCGTGGTGAAAGCGGTGGCCCAGCGCAACGGTCTCTATGCCACATTCATGCCCAAGCCCATCGCCCGCATCAACGGGAGCGGGATGCACACCCACCAGAGCCTGTGGCGGGAGGGAATCAACGTCTTCGCCGACCCGGCAAAAGACTATGGGTTGAGCGATCTATCCCTCCATTTCATTGCGGGGCAACTCGCTCACGCCCGGGGGATGAGCGCGATTCTGGCACCCCTGGTGAACAGCTACAAGCGGCTCGTACCCGGGTATGAAGCGCCGGTCTACCTGAGCTGGGCACGGATAAACAGGTCGGCGCTCATACGGGTACCGCAGGTCAGCCCGGGCCGTGTCGGCACCGCAACCAGAATCGAGCTGCGATGCCCCGACCCCGCGGCCAACCCCTATCTTGCTTTTGCTGCCATGCTCATGGCGGGGCTCGACGGAATACGGCGCCAGCTCCCGGCCCCGCCTCCCACCGAGGAGGACGTGTACCACCTCGATGCGGCCAAGAAGGATCTCCTCACCGCACTTCCCGGCTCTCTGGGAGAAGCCGTAGACGAGATGGCCGGTGATCCGCTCATGCGGGAGACGTTGGGCGAGCATCTCTTCGAGAGATTCCTGAGCGCCAAGCGGCAAGCCTGGGATGAGTACCGTCTTGCCGTCAGCCAGTGGGAGCTGGAGCGGTATCTGCCGGTGTACTGATGCCAACGTCGTTCATCGACCCGAAGCAGAGGCGTCTGCCCGCACCGGGCCGGGCCCGGCCTACTTTGGTCCGCTCCCCGCAGGGTGCCGGACGGGTCCTGCCGCGGTCCGCACGGGAACCCCTCGCTCACTCAACCTGCGAAACGGAGATAGCGGTTCGCAGGCGGCCATAGATCTCCGCCTTCACCCTCTCTCTCGCGATCTGTTCCTCCCGCTGGTCGTAGGTGACGCCGGCGGAACGAGGATACCCATAGGCTTCCGGATAGAGGAACTTGCCCCGTGGGCAGAACTTGCTGGCTGGGCCCTTAGCTTCTTCGACCGGCCTGCCGAGCTGATGTATCACGGGATCGTCTCGCTCCGCCAGCACTTCCCAGAACACGGAACGGCCCGGCGCGCCATAGACCGTGAAGCGCCTGAAATCGGAATCCCATTCTCCCCCCACCGGGAAAGGGTGACCGACGGGGGTGAGGTGGATCGAGGCGCCATCCTCCTTCGCGAGCGCGGGGAAATAGGGCGGCAAGTCGACGCCAGCCTGTCCCGCCGCATCCAAGGCGGTTCGCCCCCGATAGATGAGCAGGTTCTCGGGTGACTCTACGAAGTTGTGCCGGAGGAGCCGGTTCTCCGGATCGAGGGGATGGTCAATGACGAACGAGCCTGAGCCCTTCGCGAGCACTCCGGTCACGTTGACATCCCCATCGAACCATCCCGCCCAGTCGGTCACGACGTTTGGCATGTTTCCGTAGACGCCCCAGTTGTATCTCCCCAGCGATCCCCACGCGCCTCCGGTGCCGCTCACGCCATACGCGCCGTCGAGCGGGGTGCCCAGCGACCCCGCGCATCCACTGTTTGAATGGTATCCGCCGACACCCTCAATACCGGTCCCCTGTCCATAGGTCCCGGCCGCGCCAACGCTGGTGCCCACCACGCCGAACGCGCTGCCGCTGTAGCCGACGACTCCCGAGTTGCCCCCTGAACCACTCACGCCGACGCCGGTGGATGTCTCTCCCACGACGGCGGACGAAGAGCCGCCCAGATAGCCGGTGTGTCCGCTGCTGTTCGATGCCCTGATGACCCCGTCCGATGATCCGGTGAGTTCGAGAGGGTTGTGCAGGCTGAGGGTCACATCCCCCTGGTCCCCGCCGCCCCAGAGACCATCACCGGCCCATACCGCCGTGATGTCGCCGCCGGCACCACCACCCGCGGATGAGATCGTGATGGCATTGGCGCCGTCATCGGGCGTGATGGTGATGTTGGCACCCGCGATGAGTTCGACGTCACCGCCGTCGTTCGAGACACCTGAGATGCTGGACACGACGTCGGGGAAGATCTTGGGTGTGGTTGCGGCGTCATCTGCCATGTCCTGCGTATGCACCGCCCCGTCCAGGATCTTGGCCGAACTCACGGCGCCCTCGGCCAGATCGGCCGTGGCGACCGCACCGTCTTGAATCTTCGCGCCCGTCACTGCATCCGGGGCGAGAGACGGATCCGGGTAATCCCCGGTCAGATCGCCGCCCGCCGGTCCGCCCGGAGGGGATGCCGGAATTGCGGTCACGGGGAATCTCCCTGCCTGGTCGAGCACGAGCAGTGCACCTGGGGTTGGTTCCGGGAATGCATCATACCCGTCAACCTTGTCGGCGCATGCCGTCCGGAAGCTGTACGGTACCGACGTCAGGAAGATCCGCGGCTGCTGTGGGGGATTCGCGCCCACCTGAACCTCAATGAAACGGGGGGCATCGAAGCCTGTGTCGAGCGGTGTCGTTTCACCCAGCATCGCCTTGAACAGCCCATTCACCACGGGCACCTGGGGGTGCGGTTCCACCCACAGCGCCGTGCCATTGGATTCGGTGTCGAAGAGGCGGAATGTCAACTGGTAGAACCCGTCCTCGACCGGCGATCCGGACGCGTCTGTCAGGTAGCCTTGGTACGAGATGAGCGGGGGCACCTGTCCCCGACTCTGGGCGCAGAGACCAGTCAACATGAGCACCGCGAGCATACGGGTTGCGGTCATCGGGCGGTTCCTCCTTCAGCGAATGAGCAGAATGGCGTGATTGATCTCATGGACCGGGCGACCCATCGCAGCGGCGCTCAACCTCGCCACGTAGACGCCGCTCCCCACCGACCGGCCGGCGAGATCACGACCGTCCCAGCGCGAGGCGTACAGACCCGGAGCGGCGAGGCCGTTCTCCAAGGGGCAGACGAGGCGGCCCTGCACGTCATAGACCTTAAGGGCGAGGTGACACGACCTCGGCACGGCGTACAAGAGCGTGGTCCACTCGGAAAACGGGTTCGGGCAGTTGGCATCCAATCGGAAGCTGGCGGGGAGCACGGGGAACGAGTCAGGGACACGCGATGGGCCTTCAAGTGCCGGATTCCAGAATCCCGCCAGGATTCTGTAGGGAGACCCCGCCTGAAGCCCGACGATGACCTGACCGACGGTCGCCGCTACGAAGTGAGCAGGTGACGACGAAGTCATCACTCCCCCGGAGGCCATGGCATCCCAAGAAACCCTCTGTGCCGAAACGGGTGAACCAACCGCACACAAGAGAACGAGTACGCATGCCGGGAGACGCGGGAATGGCATTCTGCCCTCCTTTCGGCCGCCGACGGGCACTGGGGCGGTCGACGCGGTCAAAGCGGCGCCGAGAAAGCGTCAGGCGACTGAACGGATCACAAGGTGCGAGTACATGACGAGGTGCACGCGATCTCAAGTCGGGTACCATCACTGCTCACGGCCACAATCTACCGATGAACGTGACGGAAGGCGAGCCCACGCACGCGCTGGCGTTGCGAGGTGTCTTCACCAAACTGGAGTGGGGCGTATCTGCGTATCGGCGAGACGCGGACCACGGCAGCGATCACGACCCGCGCCGGCTGTGTGTCTCGAGAAATGTTGCCCCCTGACCGGCGTCATGCAAGCTTGTGTCCGTGCTGAGGCATGGCATGCCATCGTGAGAGGAGGAGTCTGATGCGATTGAGTCTCGTTCTGGTGCTTCTGCTGGCGCTGCCGTGCGCGGCCCAGATCCCGCAGCATATCAGCTATCAGGGTCTGCTGACTGATGCGGCGGGGCAGCCCGTTCCCGATGGCGCGTACGATCTCACGTTCCGGATCTACGATGCGGAGTCGGGCGGAACGCCCCTCTGGTCCGAACCTCACACCGCAGTGCCGGTTCAGGCCGGCATTTTCGATGTCTCCTTGGGAGAGATCATACCTCTCAACCTTACCTTCAACGCCCCGCATTGGATGGGTGTTACCCATGCCGCGAATCCTGAACTGTCTCCGCGCATTCCGTTGACCTCGGTGCCCTATGCCTACAATGCCCGGCTGCTGAACGGCTCGGCGCAGGTGGTAAACACCTTGGAGGGCCTCACGGGGGCGGTCGATCTTCAGGCAGGCTCCAATGTCGGCATCGACGTGACGGGCAGCACGATCACCATCTCCGCCACGGGTGGTGGCGGCGGCGGTGACATCACGGCAGTCATCGCAGGGCAAGGGCTCGCCGGCGGCGGGACGGCCGGGGATGTGACCCTTTCGGCTGCCGTGCCGTTCGAGCTCTCCGGCACGGCGAACGGAATCATCCGGGCAACGCGAACCGGTGTCAGCCAGTCTCTCCTCGCCACCGATCAGCAAGGGGTGTACGGCGTCACGTCCCACAGCGCAGGCGAGGGTGTGCAGGGCATCGCCTCGGCGACCTCCGGCTATGCGGTCGGTGTGTGGGGCGAGACCGGCAGTGATGGAGGCGACGGCGTCAGGGGTGAAGCCACCGCGACCACTGGATTCGCTTACGGGGTAACGGGAATCACCTCGTCGGATCATGGGCGCGGGGTCTTTGGGACTGCCACTTCTACGGCCGGGTCTACAAGCGGGGTGTACGGGATCTCCCATTCAACCGATGGTGCGGGCGTCCGGGGACTGGCGGATGCCACCTCCGGGCTTGCCAACGGAGGGGATTTCGAGTCGCAATCGGTCCACGGATCGGGTGTGTTCGCCTGTAACGATCTCCTGAGTGGCACGGGGTCCGGCGTGTGGTCGCGCAGCATGTCCCCCGATGGCGTGGGTGTTCTGGGCTTTGGTATCGCCACATCGGGTGACGCCTTGGGCATCTTGGGCCTGAGCGCGTCGTCCGCCGGCTCCGCTATCCGGGGTGAAGCGTTTACATCGTCAGGCGTGACCAATGGCGTATGGGGCGTCAGTGCAAGTTCAACCGCCGGTGCTGGCGTCTGGGGTCAGGCCCCCGCCACCACGGGCAACAGCTTTGGCGTATTCGGATCGTGCATATCGGCGAGCGCCTTCGGCGTATTCGCGTCTGGCGATCTGGGCGCCTCGGGCACCAAGAGCGCCGTGGTGAGGACCTCCCAGGGGCCGACACGACTCTATTGCCAGGAGAGCACCGAGTGCTGGTTCGAGGACTTCGGGTTCGGGCGGCTATCCAACGGGAGCACGCACATAGAGCTGGATCCGTTGTTCCTCGAGACGGTGACCGTGGATGGGGCCAATCCGCTGCATGTGTTCATCCAGCTCAGGGATGCATGCGCCGGGGTGTACGTGAAGACCGGGCTCACCGGCTTCGATGTGATCGAGCTGACCGGTGGGACATCGGATGCCGAGTTCTCGTACCGCGTCGTGGCCAAGCGCCGAGGCGAGGAGGGTCGCCGGCTCGACTTCTGCCCCGCGGGATTCGCCGATCCTCGCCTCTATCCGGAATCGGAGTCGGCCCGCCTGCGCGCAGAGGTGAGAGACCGGTCCGACCTGGCAAAGAAGTACGATGGCGTGGAACACACGCGGGTCGCCAGGGGAGGGACCCGTGAACACGACATTGAGTAGCAGGTTGCGACGGAGTCCTCCCGTGCGTGCCGCATGTGTGCACGCCGTTATCGCCTGTCTGGCCATCGCTGTCGCCCATGGACAGGTTGCCGGTGTCCGTGGTGTCATCGGCAGTGGAGGGCCGTCCATGAGCGGATCGGGAGTACAGCTCAAAGGAACGCTTGGGCAGCCCGCGCCGGGTCAGACCCTCGGCGCCGCGCTGGTGTGCTCCGGCGGTTTCTGGTACACGATCGGCGCGGGAGGACAGGGCATCGATGACGCGGTCCTCCCTTCCTGGTACGAACTCTCGCGCGGCCATCCGAATCCGTTTTCGAGCACGACCACGCTGGAGTACGCCTTGCCTGCGGCGTCTCATGTGTCGCTCGCGGTGTTTGACGCCCAAGGACGGCTGCTGAAACGGTTGATCCACGGGCAGCAGGCGGCCGGAACATACGCCGTGACACTCCACGCCGGGGGTCTCGCACCGGGCGTCTACGTCTGCAGGCTCGATACTGGCGGATTCCAGGCGACCAGACTGATGGTCCTGATACGGTAGCCGGGTAGCCCGGGAGGGCCATGGGCGCCCCTCCCGGGCGGTATCACGAAACCGTGGGGGCGCCCCCAGCCGGACACCCCGTGGCGGAGGTCGCCCCCGTGCAGGGGCGGTCCGGCGAGGCCGACTCCATAGCCCCTGGCCAACCTGAGGGCGGGTGGTCTGCTTCTCACCACTACCGGCTTGATCTCCGGGCGCCCATGCGCTTCTTTGTGAAAGTCCGACCTGGCATTGTGCCAGGCACGGTTGTCACGCCGCTGGCTTTGGACAGTTCATGTCAATGGCGGCGGATGTCCTGTTTCCAGGAGGGCTTCCGATGAGGGGTGTTTCGGCTGGATCGAGATGTGCCGCGGTGCTCGTGCTGATGCTGGGAATCCCTGGTGCCGCAGTTGCCGAGATCCCACAGGTGATCAGCTACCAGGGGAAGGTGACGGACGCCGGCGGCGCGCCGGTGGCCGATGGCACGTACACGATGTGGTTCCGGATCTACGACGCGGTCTCCGGGGGGAATCTGGTGTGGGACAGTGGGGCACAGTCGGTAGCCCTCACCGGCGGCATCTTCAGCGTTCTGCTGGGCGAGAGCCCGATGCCGGCCCTGACCCTGGACTTCTCGCAGGACTACTGGCTGGGGGTCGTCTTTTCAGGCACCAGCCAAACCCCCCGCCAGCGACTTGCGTCGGTCGGCTATGCGTACATGGCGAGCGGATTGGTGCCGGGCACCTTGGTGAGCGGGCCGGTCATCAGCGGCACGATTTCCGCACTCAAAGTGCAGAACACTGCCACATCGGGGGTCACCTATGGGCTCTTCGCCGAGAGCGCGTCACCCACGGGAAGGGCGATCGTGGGGGAAGCGACGGCCACATCGGGATCCTGCTACGGGGTCGAGGGAGGCAGCTACTCCACGGCAGGCGCAGGGATGTCAGGATGGGCCTCGGCGACCACCGGTCTGACGTACGGAGTTCAGGGATGGGCCGGTTCGAGCGTCGGGACGGGTGTGTACGGTTGGGCCAGCCGGACGAGCGGCTCCACCACGGGCGTCTGGGGCAAAGTCGAGTCGCCGAATGGCAGGGCGGTCTTCGGGGAGGCCACGGCAACGTACGGGGATTGCTACGGCGGCCGATTCCAGACCGCGAGCACGTACGGGTACGGCGTGCTGGGGTGGGCGTCCTCCACCACCGGATCGACCTTCGGGGGCAGATTCGAAACCCCCAGCAGCTCCGGCCGCGC
>JALOPK010000141.1 GCA_025453925.1 Candidatus Eiseniibacteriota bacterium
CGAGCAGTCTCCCCCCCTCTATGGGAAGGGTTCCAACGGAATGTATGAGCCACGGCCGCGAGGACAAGCGGGTCATGGTTCGCGGCATGGCCACTTGATCAGCCGGGGGTTGACGCTCTCCCCGGCTGCGCCCACATTAGGCTGCTTCGAATCAGCAGGCGCGTGCTCTCCTGCAACGAGTGAGGTTTCCGTGCAACTCGCTGAACGAGTATCCAGGATACAACCCTCCCTGACGCTGGAACTCTCGGCCAAGGCGTCCGCACTGGCCAAGGCCGGTCATCCAGTCATCAACCTGACCGTGGGGGAGCCGGACTTTCCCACCCCCCGGCACGTCCGGCAGGCGGCCTTCGAGGCGATGGAGAAAGGGTTGACGAAGTACACCCCCAGCGCCGGCATCGTGGAACTGCGCACTGCTGTGGCGAATCGCTTGAACGAAACCTGGGGCACCGCATACGAACCACGGAGCATCGTTATGGGCTCCGGCGCCAAGGAATCACTGGCGAACGCGGTGCTGGCAACCTGCCAGATGGGCGATGAAGTGCTGATCCCGGCTCCGTACTGGTTGAGCTATCCCGAGATGGTGCGCCTTGCCCATGCCACGCCCGTCTTCATCCCCACGCGACTCCGCGACGAGTTCAAGCTCTCGCCCGAATGCCTGAAGGAGCACCTCACGCCGAGGTCTCGCCTCATCATCATCAACTCACCGTCGAACCCGACCGGCGTCGCGTATGATCGGGAGGAACTGGATGCACTGATCCCGCTGATCCTCGAACATCGGCTTTGGGTCATCTCAGATGAGATCTACAGCAGATTGCTCTACGATGGAAGACCACATTTCTCGCTTGCCGCGCATCCGGAAATCCGCGACCAGCTCATTCTGGTCGACGGGTGGTCGAAAGCCTATGCGATGACCGGCTGGCGGATCGGGTTCCTTGCCGCGCCCGCGCAGGTCAGCTCTGCGGTGATCAGGATGCAGAGCCACACGACGTCCCACCCCTCAAGCATCTCGCAGTGGGCCGCGCTGGCGGCGCTCACCGGTCCCGAGGATGACCTGCACGCCATGGTACGGGAGTTCGAGCGGAGGCGAGACATGGCCTACGAACATCTCACGGCGATCCCGGATCTGCCTTGTCGGAAGCCCGAGGGAGCGTTCTACCTCTTCGCCGACGCGTCCGGCTACGTGGGTGCCCAATGGAAGGGAAAGAGCATCGACACGTCGCTTGCGCTGTGCGAGTATCTGCTGGAGGAACAGCGACTCGCCATGGTCCCCGGGTCCGTCTTCGGCGCGGAAGGCTTTATCAGGCTCAGCTACGCCGCCCAGTACGAGCGGGTCGCGGAGGGCATTGAGCGGCTCGCGTCAGGACTCGCGGCGCTCAGACGCTGACATCGCCGGAATCGGCAGTCAGGCTCGACCGACGGTGCTGCGCGGTCTTGGCCGCATCATCTCTCATGCGGCCAGGAATGGAGCAGAGCACCCGTCCCACGTACAGGTCTAGTGCTGAGGTTCGATAGTGGCCGCCGTGCCATAGGCGAGGATTTCGGCCGCACCGCTCATGACTGATGTCGTGCTGAATCGGAGAGCTAGAACCGCATTGCCGCCAAGACGGGCCGCGTCTTCGAGCATCCGGTCGAGCGCCTGTTCCCTCGACTCGGCGATCATTTTGGTGTACTCCTCGATCTCGCCACCAGTGAGGTTCTTGATTGCGGCAACGATGTCCTTGCCGATATCCTTCGCCCTGATGGTGTTCCCTTTGACCAACCCGAGCACTCTCGTGATCCGGAAACCAGGCACCGACTCAGTCGTCACCACGATCATCGTTGGATCTCCTTGTAGCGGTCATGGCGGAATGTGAGAAGCTTCTCCCGGACGGTCGAGGCGGTCAGCACGGCCATGCCGAGCGCCAGCAGCGCGCAGCCTGCGCGCACGGCCAGTGGGATTCCCGCATCCTGAAGCCATTCACGGCACGCGGCGTACAAGGCGTAGCACAGCAGCACGGTCGCCCCGGCGCCGGCGAGGATGTAGCCGGCGTTCCGCTCGAGGCGGTTGTACACCTGCCTCCAATGCTCATCCCACACTTGATCCGGGAGCTGCGATAGAGACAACCCCTTCATGATTCCCTCCAGGCGCCGGAGCTGTTCCAGCTCCCGCCGGCAGTGAGGACAGCCATCAAGGTGCGCATTGAGCGCCGCTGCCTGCTCATCAGACAGCCGACCATCGAGGAGTCCGCTCAGGAGGACGCCGGTTTCCTCACAGGTCATCAGTCTTCCTTCCATGGGGCCATGCCTGCGGCCAGGGCCTTCCGTGCGTGATGCAGTCGCGACATGACTGTTCCGACCGGACAGCCGAGACTCCCGGCGATTTCCTCATAGGACAGATCCTGGAAATGGCGAAGGAGAATGATCTCCCGGTGTTCGGGTTTCAGTTCCGCAAGTGCCCGGGCAAGATCGCGCCGGATCTCCACCGTCCTTGTGGAGTGATCGGTTTCTCCGCCCACGCGGTCGTCGAATTCCACGCATTCGCGGTCCCGCGACCGACGCGCGAGCCTCGACATGCACCGATTGCGGGCGATGGTGTAGAGCCAAGGGAAGAGCGGGGATCCCTGATGGAATCGAGGCAGTGCGCGCCAGGCTCGAATGAAAGTCTCCTGTGTCACATCCAGCGCCTCGTCACGATCAAGGAGTAGGCCGCTGGCAATCGAAAAGATGCGTGGTGCGTACATCCTGTACAGGTCTCCAAATGCGTCCTTGTGGCCAGACGATGCCGCACGGATGAGTTCCTGCTCACGCGGTGAGCTATCTTCCACGGACATCGCAGTCGTATCCTTCGTTGCCTTTCCCGGATCATTTCGGCAACTCATACGCTGTACCCCACGGGCTCCCATCCTATTCTCGCCGCCTCTTGCACCGCGTGCTGCCGCCGTGTACCTTGCGCATGTGAGTTATCCCTTCACCTTCACCGGCCGCCCATCCAATCAAGGGGGATCACCATGAAGGTCTCCGAACTCGAAGCAGCACTCTCGCAGAGAGTCGGCACGAGCCGCATGACAACCCGCCACTTCATCGCCGCGCTCAGGGACACTGTCGCCGAGCGACTCCTTGCGGATGACAAGGTAGTCATTCCCGGGCTGGGCACCTTCCGCCGCGTGGTCCGCGGTCCGAGACGCTGTTACAACCCCGTGCGGCGCAAGCAGGCAACCTTGCCTCCCCACGGCGCGCTCACGTTTACGCCGGCGCTGAAACTGCGGGAGAAACTGCGCACGCCCTGATACCTGACTTCACCGGCAATACCGCGCGCCGTACCCGGCAAAGCGCGCTCGATAGGGTTTCAGTCACGGCCGCTCGCGGCTCAACGGGAACTTGGGCGCCCCTCGCCCATGATTCTTGAATCCCGCGCACCGCACAACCCGCGAGGGTGGCCTGTTCTCGGACTCCGGCGGGCGGTCTCAGGGCCCGCCCGCCCCGCGCCGCGTGGGCACAGCCTCGGTGGGCCCGGTGGTCGAGGTTGACGCGGAGGGGAGGAAGGTCAGACTTCTCAGATTCACGATGTGTCCCCGCCATTCCACGCCCTGCCGCGTGGTTCCGAAGATCGAATCATTACCCCAGAGACGGCCGTTCCTCGTGCTGCCATCCCTAAGTTCGATGGACATCGCGATCATCCTGCCGTCGCTCCCGCTCCGATTGAAGGTAATGCGAAGGATGTCGCGGTAGGGTATCTGCGGTCGGTCATCTCCGTCGATGTAGCACAGCACGCGGACCGGCTGCCTGTCGAAGTATTCCCAGACGTTCAAAACCGTGTCCGACTTTGCATCCGTGTAGACCACGGCTGCATCGTATTGCTCGACAGGTTCTGCGCCGGCCGAAAGAGCGACAGCCGCGAGCAGGGCAACCGCGACGGCTGACATTCGCATCGCCAAAGGAGTCCTCCTAGTCTTTTCCATGTGCGCGGGCTCTCAGGTCAGGGATATGAAGTGACGACCACCGGAACAAGATACGCCCCAGCGACCGCATTTTCACGCATTGGGCATCCGTGGGCAAGGGACGCACTACGCGCCGCCCACGAGCGAGCGCAGAAACGGCCCGGGCTCGATGCCCCGCTCACGTGGGTCGAATGCCCCGATGATGGAGATCGCAGCCCCCGATGCCGCCAGATCCAGGTGCGACGGCCTGTCGAGCACTCTCCCGGAGTCGTCGGCAATGATGCGCACCCCGGGCCGCAGGACATGCCGCGGGTTGTTCGTCACCACAAGTGCCCACCGCCCGTCACTGAGGTCGACGAAGGTACCCGGAGCGAATACTCCCACCGTCGCCACGAACGCGGCGAAGAGCCTCGCATCGTATGCCCTTCCGGCGTCCTTCGAGAGTCTGAGAATCGCCTGGTCGCTTCTCAGAGCGGGGCGCCCTGCACGCTCCGACACCAGGTCAACGAATTCGTCCGCCAGGCCGACCAATTCGGCCATCGGATGCACCAGCCGCTTGCCGGGCACGCAGGGGTATCCGCTGAGATCGTGCAGCATATGATGCTCAAAGGCCACCACCACGCTCAATCGGTCGACGTTCTTGCTCGCCAGCAGCAGTCGGGCGCCTTCGACGGGGTGGGACTGGTAGATCTGCTGGTTCTCCAGGGCCGAGTCCCTCGTCAGTCCCAGCGCGAGGAGCCCCACGTCGTAGAGGAATGATGCCGTGCCGAGGGCTTGCACCTCCTCGATTCCGAGACCGAGCCTCCGCCCGTGGCCCACTGCGAGCGCCGTCACTCGCACCAAGCGGGTGAGCCATCGATCCTCGTGACCCTCCATGAGGGCCAGAGACAGCAAGGGAGAATCCCCCTCCACGAGGGCCTGGGTCAGCTCATAGACATAGGAGCGCGCGGGATCCGAGGGGATGGGCCGATGTGACTCCACACTCTCGATGATTCCGTCGAGTCCGGTTCTCGCCTGCACGATCAGGTTCGAGCGGTCACGGGTAGCGGTCGCCGGCCTGATCGCGGGCGCCATGTCATCTTTTGCCTGCAGGGGCGTGGGCGTGAGGCGCTCCAGGGTGATGGTACGCACCCCCCTGGCGTGCAGTACCCTCTGCACGCCCCCACCCTCCGTCACTTCCTCGGGCGTTCGCTGCAGGATGTCGACCAGTTCGCTGAGGTCCGCGACGCAGCATCCCTGGCTGAAGGAGACCCGATCCACGCCATGCCCCTGCAGAACGCGCAGGAGGTAGGATGCCGCCGACGAAGCGCGGTAGGAGTCCCCATCGTCGAACACGATTTCCTCCCCCAGAACCCCCAGGTGCACCGCAGTCCGGCGACGCAACAGCATCGTCAGCTCTTCCTCGGCCCGGGCGAGTCCTGTCGCGATCGACTGATGCCCGCGCGGATAGAGCTGCGCGACACGAAGTGCGCTGTTGAGGGAACGAAGCAGATCGTCGACACTCCCGACTGCAGGGCTTCCGGGAGGGCTCATGAGGCTCCCTTTTCGTCCCGCAGGGCCTGGCGGCACGCTCTGCCTGCCAGCCCCACTCCCCACCGTCCCCGTCGGGCGACAAAGGCTCGACCCTTTGGGGTATCCAGACGCAACAGCGCCCGCGCGCTGGGCAAAACGAGCTTCTCATCACGGGTGTACTTGGTCCAGCTCCCCGCAGACCGTATCACTTCCTGCAGCTCCTCGAGGAGCGAGTCCAATCTCTGGCTGCCCGCCAGCGCAATTGCCGCTCCTCGCACCGCGAGGAACTCGGCGTCGTCACGATGTCCCCTGATCAGTGCCGAGAGACCGGCGACGACACGCCGCGCGCCAAGTTCGGCGCACGCGTCGAGTGCTACCTGCACCACTCTAGGAGCCGGATCCAGGAGGCCCTGTTCCACGGCGGCCATCCGCCGATCGCCGCCGATTCGAATGGCCGTGGCAAGCGCCGCAGCACGTACCTCTGCGTCCCGGTGCCCAAGCAGGGCCTCGACCTTGCCGATCACCCTTCCTGACCCGTCTCGCCGGAGGATGAACAGCGCCTCACGGACCATGCGCGTATCCGTGTGGGTCAGCCATTGGACTAACTCGTCCTCCGCCGGCGGGCCGTACTTCGCAGCCTCGCCCCGCAGTTCCTCGCAGACATCCCAGTCCGTTGAGCGGGCCAATGCGGTCATCACCGCGCGGAAGCCCTGGCCACCAAAGGCGAGGGCGGTTTCCCGGGCCGCCGCGCGCAAGCCCGGATCGAGGGCGACCATCGCGGAGGCGAGATGGTCGGTGAGAGCGACGCTCAGCAAACGCCCAAGGGCCTCATGCGGTGAGTAGCCACGCGAGACCAGTTCCGCGGCCAGTTCCTGCACGACGCGCCGCAGCTCATCGAAGCCGCCGGCCTCGGCCAATCGCAGGAACTCTCCGTGGTAGGTGGAGAGGATGAGATCGACCTCCTCGGGGGTGCTGCTGAAGCAGAGCAGCCCCTTCAGATCGTCGACGTAGCTCGCGCGCAAGGCCTCCTCTCCGAGGGCTTCCCGGAACCAGAGGTCTTCCGCGATCGGCTGAGCCTGCTGCGGATGCTCGGCAAGGAGTGAGGAGAACAGGGGATCGGTGTCGCCGCGAAACCCCTCTCCCCGCACGACGCGCTCCTCCCACCAACGCATGACCTCGGCCCGGCGTTGCTCGGGCACACCATGCAGCACGAGGCGCGATGCGACGAGCGGCTCCAACGCGAGCCTGCGCTCGGAATCTGGCAATAGGTCGCGGATCACGACCGCCAGACCGTCATCCAGCTCCGGCCTCTCCGCCAGCGCATCCACAATGGCGACGGCAAGCTCCCCGTTGGCCATTTCGTCGGCCGGAGTCGGCGACCGATCCCTGGCACGCGGGGCAGTGCCAAGCAGTTCGGGGCGCCTCTGCAGCAAGATGCTCGAGTCCAGCGACAGCGCCGCCTCCACCAGAGTCTTCCGTAACGACACCCACCGCTCGGGGTAGAGATTCCGCAGCCGGTCCGCCAGCACGTCCAGCGCACCCACCGTTCCCTCGACGAGGGGGGCTTGGTCGTGCGCGACGGGCCGGGGACCCTTGAGGCTCAGTTCCACCAGCCGGGCCAGCGACGCGCGATCCTCCGAGAGCCGGCCGAGGGCTTCGAGTTCCTCATCGCTCATCTGCCGCTCGGCGGACCGCGGATCCCACAGCGTGAGAAGCCGTGCGAAATGCTCTTCGTTCCGCTCCCCGACCTCAGCCGGCCGTCCCACCCCATCCATGAAGAGCCTGCCATAGTCCAACGGCAGCAGAGTGATTCGACCGAGCCCGTGCTCGGCCGCGAGTTCCGCGAGGGTTCTCTTGTGCGCTGCCCGACGGGTATCGGACGAGAGGACTCTCAAGAACCCCGAGAGCTCGGTCGACGATACGTCGGGGGGAAACACCACCGAGGCGAGACCAAGCCGGAGAAATCGATCCGAGAAACCCTGCGGGACCTCGAGCGGCACCTCGGGGGGTTGGTCGTTGAGAAAACACTCCTGCTTGTAGACGGTAAGCTTCACGGCCGTGGCGTCGGCGGCCAGGGCCGCCACTGCCACGCGGAGAGACTCGAGAGCCTCCTGGTAGCGGGGGTGCGCGTCGGGGTAGAGCGACGCGCTCCGGCGGGCGGCTTCGGTCTCGGCCATGAGCCCGGCAATCCTCCCGGAGATGGTGTCGCGCGTGTGAGGGGTGCCCACCATGAGGGGTGTCTCCTGACCATTGGCCTGTCTGGGTAGTGGCACATGGAGCACAGAATCGCCTCGATTGTCAATGCCTCGCCCAGCGGGGACCACCCGGCGGGCCTGCTGCCGTTTCCATCGGGCCTCTTGACAACTGGCCTTCCGGGGGGGTTTCGTGTCGTGATGGGTAATCGACATGATGCTGTCTGCTACGCGACCCCATGCACCTCGGGGTGGAGACATCGTGGAAAATCGGCAGTCCAGAGTATTCCGGGGCCTCCCAGTCGCCGAGGGCGTCGCTCTCGGGCGCGCCTTCCTGTACACGACTGACGTGTCATGCGTGCTGAAGAGGGAGATCCCCGAAGGTGAGGTGGAACGGGAGATCATCCGTTTCATCGAGGCGAGGGAATCGGTCGGGAAATACTACCAGACCGCGGTAGAGGAGGCCGCCCGCGACCTCGGGCCCGAGGAAGCGGAGATACTGCGCAGCCATCTCCTCATCGTTCGAGACCCCCATTTCGTTGATGAGCTTCCCGAGTTGATCCGAATTG
>JALOPK010000491.1 GCA_025453925.1 Candidatus Eiseniibacteriota bacterium
CGGGTCGTCCCCTCATACTCTCAACCGGTATGTCCACCATGGCCGACGTGCGCCATGCCGTCTCGTTCCTGGGCCTCGAAAACCTGGCGATCTGCCACTGCACCAGCACCTACCCGTGTCCTCCGTCGGAACTCAATCTTCGTGTGATTCAGGAGTTGAGGAAGGAGTTCCGCTGCCCCATCGGATACTCGGGCCATGAGGTTGGCCTTATTCCCACGGTGGTGGCGATGGCACTGGGCGCGTCGATCATCGAGCGGCATGTCACACTGGACCGGTCCATGTGGGGCAGCGACCAAGCGGCCTCCGTAGAGCCGGTGGGGCTCGAGCGGCTAGTGAAATACATCCGCGTCATCGAACAGGCTTTGGGCGATGGCGTGAAACGGATGTACGACAGCGAGATTCCCGTCATGCGGAAGCTGCGGCGAGCGCTGACGACGGTACCGGGGGAGGATATGGAGGAGCTACTGGCCGACCTGGCGCCGTCCCTGGCCTAGATCCTCCAGGGACGGGGCGGACGAGCCCGTGAGCCCCACACCGCCGAGGCGCCGCATCAGCGCGTAGACCACGCACACGCCCCTTCCACCCCCACAATCAGGCTGCCCTTCAGCACGGCAACGGTGCACTGTTCGGCGACCGCCGCGTTGCTCAACCCGTGTGACGCGTGGCGCAGCGTCGCGCCATCCAACGCGTACTTCAGCCCTGTCGCGCGAGCACGGGACGCCCGGGTGAAGGGGATGAGCGAGACGACGGCGTTTCGGGCCGTCTCGATCACGACCTGTCCCCCTGCGGCCACGGCCACCAGGAGAAACCCGTCATCCCAGAGCCCGAGCCGACCATGGTATCGGAACAGAATGGCGCAATTGGCGAGCGCATGGTCTACCCGACCGCCCATGCCGGCGAGGAGAAGCACACGCTGGGCCCCCTTGGCGAACGCCCATTCCACCGCGAGTTCCGCATCCGATCGATCCTTCTCGGCGGGGAAGAGGATGCGCGCGATGCCGGCATCGCCCGGCCAGGGGTCGCGGGCAAGTGAGTCGGAATCCCCGATGATCGCGTGTGGCGTGAGGCCCATCGCCGCCAGGTGTGCGGCACCTCCATTGGCGGCAATGAGAAGGTCGGCCGACGCGGCGAGTTGCCGCGCGCGCATGGCGCTGCGGAGTTCGCCATTGCATACGATGCACGCTAAAGGTACCACGGTTCACATCCTCAGAATGCCGGCAATGGGTCCTGACACGTGGCAGTCCGGCGCCGAAAGGCGCGGTGGATCCGCCGTAGGGATGAGGCCGGTGGTAAGTGAACGGTGCACAGCGGGCGCGGCAAGGGCGGCGAGGAACTCGCGTTCGATGCCCCAGTGCTACCCGTCGTCGTAACTGAGCAGCTTGAACATGCCGTGCATCTCAACGACCGAGCCAAGCATCATAAGCTCCACGGCCATTCCGTCGGGTGTCGCGGCGGAGAGTACGGTGCCGCGATGGAGGACGAAATCGTGGTAGTTCTCCGGAGGCATAATGAAGCGGATCCCGGCGAAGACAAGTCCTCTGTTGCCCCATCGCGCGACCCCGCGGTTCACCCCTTTGTGGGATTTCTTCCCCAGATTCGCGTACGCGAAGTCCCCGGGCATGTTGGCACTGGCCGGGAACCGTTTCCACAGGCAAGAGAGATACTCCTGACGGGTCACAAGGCATTGGTGAAGCTGCGCGCGCTGCCCTTCGTTCAGAGCGTCGATGACCGCACCGCCCACCGCCTCGGGAGATGGGAAGCCGTCGACCAGACACCTGCCGTTCCCACCCGGATTCGGTAGCGCGGGCTGGGCTGCCGAGTCCCCTACCGCGAATCCCCCATTCTGGCGAGGGGGCGGGGATCCGGCCGGACACCCGGCGAGGGACAAGACGACTGCCACCAGACACGGGAACGCACGCCGGGCGCCCAGAACAGGGAACCCCGCCGGAGCCTGAAGGAGGTTACGGGTCATTGGCTGATGAGGAGAGGCCCGGGAGGGATCCGGGCCTCTCCTGCGGTGCAGTCGGCGCTTACCGGGCGACGACCATGGTGCGCGTGGCAGACATCGCGTCCACGGCAAGGCGGCAGAAGTAGATGCCTGATGGAATGCCGTCGTCCCGCGAGATGTCCCAAGTGACATGGTGCATTCCAGGGCCGTACGTGCCATTCGCCAGGGTGCTGACAGTTCGACCCGAAAGATCGTGGATTGTCAGATGCGCGGAACCGCCGGCGGCCATGACAAACGACACGGTCGCTGCAGTGGAGATCGGATTCGGTGAGTGGTCCAGCAGGAGGATCGCCACTCGGGCGCCGTCATCGACCCCCTGGGCCTCGTTGATGGTGGTCCAGCCCACCCACGGCGCCGATGAAGTCGACCGTGGTGTCGAAGAATCCATCGTTCGGAGGCGTCGCGACGGGAACCGTTCCATCGACGGCAGGCCCGGTGGAGGCGAAGCTGGATGTCTGGTTGGCATAGGGATTGACGACCGGGCAGACTGTGGCCTCGAGGTTGTTGAAACCGGGTGTCTGCGCCCAGGCGCCTTCATCGAACCCGTCATCATCCGTTGAGAAGTTGGCCGTACGGTTGTCGTAGAAGATGCTGTTCTGCAGGGATAGGTCGCCACTGGCAGCTTGGGCGAAGGTGGCCTCGTGGTCCACATCGAGGCCGGCTCGATTGAATCCCATCGCGATGGCGTTGCGGATGCAGCCGGCGGTGCCTTCTCTCAGAAGCATCCCATGCCTGCTCTCATCGATTTGTGCGCCGGTGGGATCACCGATGAGCGTAACATTGTAGATCATCGGGTTCGACCTGGGCAGCAAGTCGTTGTTCTCACCGTTGTTGTCGGCCTCGAAGCCGTTATCCGCATCATCGCCCCGCTGCTGGCACACCCAGAACTGGCCGCGGCCTGTCCAGCCATCGGTCCAGTCGAAGTTGTCATCACGGTTGTTGGTGCAGACCAGGTGCTTGGCATCCACCGTACCCCCGAAGAACTCAATGCCATCATCCTGATTCATATGGACCTGGCAGTAGTCCACAACCGTCCCCCGTCCGACACCCTGGAACGCGATGCCGTTCAACTCATTGTCGGGGCTGAACTCGATGCCAGCATATTGAACACGGACGTACCGCAGGATGCCGCTGCTGTCGTCGGGATCGTCGCCGCCGTAGAATCCCGTGTTCCCCTCGCCTTCGGCCTGGAGGCCGGTGTTGATGGGCGCTCTCCCATTGATGATGAGGCCGCCCCAGTCGCCACGGTTTGGGCTGGCCTGGTCGCTGGTGAAGACAATGGGCTGATCCGCGGTGCCGTCCGC
>JALOPK010000142.1 GCA_025453925.1 Candidatus Eiseniibacteriota bacterium
CCTCTCGTCGCCTCACCGCGACGTAGTCAAGCAGCAGAATGGCGTTGTTCACCACGATCCCGACCAGCATGATCAACGCCATGAGGCTCAGGATGTTCACCGTCTGCCCGCCGAAGAAGAGGGCGAGGGCGGCGCCGATGAGGCCCAGCGGCAGGGTGATCATGACGGTGACTGGATGGATGAACGATTCCAGGATCATGGCGAGTACGACATAGGTGAGAATGATGGCCATGACCATCGTCTCGAACAGAGCAGCGAAGCTCTCCTCCTGGATCTCATAGGATCCGGCGAACCGGACGCGGTATCCGGGAGGGAAGGCGAGTGTGTCAGTCCTTGCCTGGATGGCGCGCACAGCCTCGCTGACGGTGCCGCTCGCGAGGTTCCCCGAAATCGTGATTCGACGTTGCCGGTCCCGCCGCTGGATCTCCGACTCGCCCCGATGTTCCTCGACCTCCCCCAACTGGGTCAGCGGTACTCTGTCCTCGCCCATGGGCAGCCTGAGCGCGGCCAAGCCGGCGACTTCGCCCCTGTCAACGTCGGCATACTGGACGCGGATGGCGTATTCCTCGCCACCCTCGCGGAACACCGACTGATCGTCGCCTTCATAGGCGTTGCGAAGCAGCATGGCCACCGCCCCCGTCGATAGGCCCCGGCGCGCCAGCTCCTCCCGGTCCGGTAGGAAGCGCAGTTCTTCCGCCCCAGGTTCCCAACTTGACTGGACATCCACGAGCCCGGGAGTCGTAGCCACGATCTGTTGGACCTGCGCCGCCAGGAGACGCAACGGTTCCTTCTCCCATCCCAGCACCTCGAGTTCCATGTCGGCATTGCTCCCCGCTTCGCTGCGTGCGCCCGTCACGGAGACCGTCGCGCCGGGGAGTCCCGCGACTTTTGCGCGCATGCTGTTGGCCAACTGGTACGCCGATCTGTCCCGCTCTGAAGCCGGGACGAGCTTCGCGAGGATCGTCGCCTCGTTCACGCCCTTGTCGGCGCCGCCGATCGTGCTGAGCACCGACGCGACCCAGGATTCGCGAGACAGCGTGGCCTCAACCTCCCGCACCGCCTTGTCGGTCTGCGCCAACGCGGTGCCGGCAGGGAGCTTGACACCGATGCTGACGGTGCCCTCATCCATCCGGGGCATGAACTCACCGCCGGAGAGCGCCAGGAGCACGAAACTGAACACCAGCATCAGAATGGTGACCGCGCCAAGAAGGAACCGGTTCCTCTTCCTCGCCAAGGTCCATGCCAATGCGTCACGGTATGCCCCTGCCAGGCGGACCATGATCCGATCGACGATCCGGGCGGCGACATGGAAGTCGCCCGATGGCTCCGGCGAGTTCCCCGGGCCCTCTCTTCGAACGCGCTTGAGCACGATGGATGCGAGCATGGGTGTCAACGTGAACGCGACCACCACCGAGAAGAGCGTGGCGTAGACCACGGTCATGCCGAACTGAAGGAAGAACCGGCCGATGATCCCCCGCATGAACGCGACGGGCACGAACACCACGATGTTCGTCATGACTGAAGCGAATACCGCCAATGCGATCTCGTCGGTGCCCTTGATGGCCGCGAGATCAGGCGGTTTGCCCATGTCCAGATGGCGGATGATGTTCTCCAGCACCACGATGGAGTTGGTGACGAGGACGCCGACCGAAATGCCCAGGGCCATGAGTGTGAGAATGTTCAGGGTGAATCCTGAGGCCTGCATCAGAAGGAACGTCGCCACGATGGCTGCGGGCATGACTACCGCGGCAACCACGGTGACCCTGACATTTCTGAGGAAGAGGTAGAGCACGATCGACGTGAGCACGATACCAATGAGGATGTTCTGCTGCACGTCCTTGACGGCGTCGCGTATGAAGGTCGAGCTGTCGTCGGCATACTCGATCTCGAATCCGTCGGGTAGATCCCGGCGCAGCTCCTGGACCGCTCTGTAGATCCCATCGGCCGTCGTCACCGTGTTGGCGCCCGACTGCTTGATGATGTCGACCTGCACTGCCGGCTGTCCGTTGAAGCGTGCGATTGAGCGGCGCTCCTCATGCGTGTCACGGATGATCGCCACGTCGCGCAGTGCGATGAGGCCATTCTCACCCAGGGGTATCTTGACCCTGCCGATCTCCTCCAGTGAGGTGAACTCGCCCACGGTCCGGACCATGTATTCCTGTTCACGCTGTACGATGCGCCCCTGGGGAATGTTGAGATTCTCTGCGGCGATGGCTGCCGTGACCGCGGAGATTGGCACGCCGTAGTGCTCCAGCTTCCGCCGGTCCACTGCTACCTGGATCTCGCGCCGCTGGCCGCCGATGATGTCGACGTTCGCCACACCCGAGACCTGCACTAGCCGGTCTCGGATGACACGGTCGGCGACCGCGAAGGTCTCGTTGACGGGTCGGTTGCTGGACACCGAAATGGAAACGATGGGGAATGCTCCGAACTCGAACTTCTGGACCTTCGGTTTCTCGACCCCCGACGGCAGCTCGGTCAGGATGGCATCGACTTTCGCGCGGACATCGTTGGCCGCCTCGTTGGCGTCGACCTCCAACTCGAATCGGACGATCACGAAGGAGACGCTCTCCCGCGAGTAGGATTCGATGCGGTCGATGTCGGACATGGTGCTGACGGCATCTTCGATCTTCTGGCTGACCTGGCTCTCGATTTCCTCGGGCCCTGCGCCCGGGTAGATCGACGTGATCATGACCACCGGGAACTCCACGTTGGGCATGAGGTCGATCACCAGTCGCCGGTAGGAGTAGGCCCCGAGCAGGACAAAGGCCCCGGTGAGCATCGTCATCAGGACCGGGCGCCGAACGGACAAGGCCGAGATGAACATGGAATCAGCCCCTCGTGGCTACGGGGGCGAAGTACTCGGCCGTGAGATCCTTGTGGATGACCACTCGGGCTCCGTCCTCGAGCTTGTTCTGGCCCGTCACCACGATCCTGTCCCCCGGCGCGATCCCCCGGGCGATCGCGGAGAGTCGGCCGTTCGTGATATCCGGAATCACGGTACGAAGCCCTGCCGTCATCGAATCGCCCGATGCTGTTACCACATAGACGAGCTGATCGCCGTTGCGTTGGAACAGGGCGACCGGCGGGACCACGGGGAGTGTCGAAGACGACCCGACCAGGATCTCAGGGGACACGAGCATCCCCGGTTTGAGTAGCCTGCCTTCGTTCACGACGACGATCTCGATACTGAACAGCCGCGAGTTGGAGTCCGCGCTGAGCGTGGCCTTCGTCACTTCGCCCGTCAGCGTGACCTCGTTGCCTGAGGCCGGAGTCGGTGCCGTGTCAGCGGCCATGCTCCCCGGGGCGCCCGATCGCCCGCCTGGTGCGGCGGAGCGAGTCCTGATCCTGACCGGCTGGCCAACCTCGATCAATGCCCGTTCTGTACCGCTGACATCGAGGGAAACCCTTATCCGGTCGAACGATGCGACGGTGGCAACTATCTGACCCGCGTCCGCGTAGTCTCCGGGGCTCACGTAGGTCGCCGTGACCACGCCGCCTATGGGCGTGTCAAGATGCACGGCCTTTCCCGACATGACATAGGCCGAGCGAGCCGCTCCGGTCGCCGTGCGAACACGATCAAGATCCTGGACAGAGACCGCGCCGGTCGCGTACAGCTCTTCGATGCGGAGGCTGTCCCTGCGGGCCGTCTCGTAGGATGCCTGCAGAGTCTGGTAGTTGGTGGCGAAGCGGACCGGGTCGAAGGTGTCGAGGGAGACGATCAGCGCGCCCCTGCGGACCTCGTCGCCGACCTCGGCGTGAACTCTGGTCACTCGGGTCCGAACATCGGAGATGAGGTCAACCTGCCCCGTCCCCTGAGCAACGCCGGTGAACTCCCGCCAGTCCTCCACGGGGACGATCTGTGCCGTGACGAAATCAACGGGGACTCCGAGCCGTTGCTGGATCTGGTCGATACTCTCGACGGTCTCTCGCCGCAGGCGCCGGCCTCCCGTGACGACGAATGCCACGACGATCACGACGCCCAGGATCACCCACAATCCAATCTTGGCGGATCTGTTCATCTGTTCTTCTCCTGTCCTCAGCCTTCATGCCCGGTGGAATGATCGACCGCCGGCCTGGCGGCGGAACCGGCAGTCCGGCCCGAAGCCCGCTCCAGATTGGCCACGGCCACGTTGTACCGATAGAGGGTCTCCGCGTAGTTGGTCTTCGCCAGATTGAGCGCCAGCTCCGCGTCGTTCAGTTCCAGTTGCGTCGAGATACCGCTTCTGAAACGGGTCTCTGCGATCTGATACATCTCCTCGGCAAGCTCGACGGTCGCGCGCTGTGCTTCGTATTCCCGGGTCAGACCCTGAAGGTCCTGCACCGCCTTGGTCACGTCCAGGCGGATGGCCTTCCGGGCCTGCGCCAGTTCGTGTCGCGCCTTCGATAGACCGGCTCGCGCCTGTTGTACCTTCCCCCTGGTGCGGAACCCATCGAAAACCGGCACGCTGAACACCAGGCCGGCCGACATCGAGACCTGACTGTTCTCATCGAAGGCCGCGGCCAGGTCATCCTTGTCCGCCTGTCCTTGGACGCTTACCTGACCGAACGCGCCCAGCACCGGCAGGATGTTCGCCTTGTAGATGGAGACCACCCGTTGCTGTCCCTCGACGTTGAGCTCCAGCGCCCGGATCTCCGGTCTATTGAGCAAGGCCTCCGCCATGGCGCGGTTCACGTCGGCAGCCATGGGACTATACCCGAGCGTGTCGCTGAGCAAGGGGTCGGGTTCGTCGGCGATTCCCACGATGCGCTTGAGGTCCTGGGAGGCGAGGACGAGGGTGTTCTCGGCCCGAATGAGATCAGGCTCCCGGTTCTTCACCTCCACAGTTGCCCGCTGCAACGCGAAGCGGGACTCCGCACCTTGAGCGTGCTTCTCCTCGATGTCCCGCAGGTGGGAACGGGCCTGTTCGAGCCCCTGTCGTTGGATGTCCACCAGCTTCTCCAGCAGGAGGACCCGAGAGTAGGCCTCGGTGACGGCGAAGAGCACACTGCTCCTCGCCGCGTCAACGCCCAACCCGGCCATCCGGCGGTAGATTCCGGCGAACTTCACGGCGTTCCCCACGCGGCCGAACGCGTAGAGCGTCTGGTCAAGTCGAAGGGCGCCGGCGAACTCTGTGTCAGACCCGATCTCGATCTTCACCGGACCGCCGGATGACTCGCCGGTGGACCCGCCATTCGTGGAGTCGTCCTCACCGCCGAAGAACTCCGCCGGCAGGAAGAAGGCCGGCTTCTTGAAGTTCCCGGTGTACTGGGCTTGTACCGTGATGTTCGGCAGCGCGCCTGCGTAGGCTTCGGTCACCGCGCCCTCGGCCTGCGCCACACCCTGCTCCGCGATCAGCACCTCTTCGTTGTTCTGCAGCGCCAACGACCGGGCCTCGTCGAGACTGAGGGTTCGCGCATCCAGGCGGACGGGGGAGGGGAGGATCAGGCACAGAGCCAGGAACGTGACCGCACAGCCCCGTCCTGGTCCCCGGGGCGAGCCGGTAGCTCGGTATTCGATGTTCGATGTTCGACGTTGGATGCTCGACGTTCGATCCCTCCTCCCTTTGGCAAAGGGAGGTCGGGAGGGACTTCGCCGTTCGGCGCTGGATGTTCGATGTTCGAGCTTCACCGTCCGTCCCCTCTCAGGCACGTGCGGGCGCAAATGTGGTCGTGATGAGCCGCACAATGATTGGTGCATAGTCAGTCCACTTCTCCTTCTTGGCGGGGTCGAACCAGCTCATCAGATTCTGACCCACGAAGCCCCACAGCAGCGCCCGGAGCGTTGCGGTAATGACCGAGGGATCGCCTGGAGCCAACACCCCTTGTTCCATGCCTTCCTTGAAGAGGGCGTCGAGCCGCTCGCGCAAGGCGGCCTCGTGGCGCGTCAGGTCAGCGGCGATGGTCTCCCGGCTCCGCGCGAGGGTCAAAACGGTACCCAAGTAGTTGGAGGCGAATGCGGGGTTGTTCTTAAACCAATTTGATACCCCTCGGACCACGGCTGTGATCCGCTCATCAACGGGTCCGCGACGCGTGCTCTGTGTCGCTACCACCTGCTCGAGCTCTTCGCAGCGATGCCGCAACAGCGAGGCGTAGACATCTTCTTTGTTCTCGAAGAGCTTGTAGATGTAGCCGACGCTGAATTCGCCTTCGGCTGCGATCTCCTGCACAGTGATCTCGTGGTACACCCGCCGTTCGAGCAACAACTCGGCTGCATGCAGCGCCTCGAGCCGATGCTGTTCGCGCTCCCGCTCCTTGCGCGAACGCGCCGGATCATGATCGGATGATGTGCTTGACATACCGCCTCGTGATGAAGGCCAGGCCACTCCCGGCCCGACGGGGATCCTCTGGTGACGTTGTGCCTGAATGGGAAGAGCGTACCGAAGCCAGAACGGATGTTCATGTGAGGAACGATAGTTCAGACTGTGAATGGCCGTTCACAAGTTGGCGTGGTGACGATGTGGTGTCAAGAGGGAGGCGGATCATCGGCAGGATGGAATGCTGGAAGGGTGGCTGCACGCCGCGAGGAGTTTCCTGGAGGGAGTCCCCCCCTTCGCCAGGCAGGCCGCGAGGGTATGACAGACACGGGAGCAGGAGATCGAACATGAGACGACGACTTCACATGCTTATGTAGGAGAGAAACGGCTTGGTCCAACCTCCTTGTTCACCCGCACGAGGATTCGCCACGCGTCGGAAGCCGTAGACTCTCGCCGCTGCTAGGTAGGTGTCCGCAATCCCCATCGAAATGATTGCCTCAGGTTCCTGACTACTCCCGCAGGTAACGTTACAAGCTCGCACCTTTCGACGTTCGAGGTTGGGTACCTCTTCCCTTTGCCAAAGGGAGGTCGGGAGGGATGTCCTCTTCGATGTTCAAGTTGGATGTCTGCTGTTCGACGCTTGCCAGCTCTATGGAGTTCCTTGGTTCCACTCCGGATCCTCGAACCGCTGAATCTCCACCAGGTAGCCGTTGGGATCCCGGCAGAAGAGGTGGTAGATCCCATACTCAGGGTTGAACGCGGGCGCCTTATCGATCGGAACGCCGTGCTCCAAGAGCCGCCGGTGCCACCCGTCGACGTCGTCGCTCACCAAGGTCAGGATGATGCCCTGCGCGGGTACGGAGTCCCGCCGGCAGAACCCGACGTAGCCTTGCCCCGCCGCGCGCCAGATCCGGCACCGCCCCTGGTCAAGCACCATCGGCATGCTGAGGATCTCTCCGTAGAACCTCGTCGTCGCCTCAAGATCCGTCGTCGAGCAGAACGTGATCAGATCACTGAACATTGACACCGTCTCCCTCATGACGGGGGCTTCGACTCGCCGCCCGCCGGCTTCCCTCGGAGATGATTGAACGCAGAGTCATCGCCGAACATCTGCTCGTCAAGCCAGAGGTCGATGACGCTGCGGCGGAACCGCCACTCCTTGCCGAGCTTCGCGGCCGGGATCCGCTTTTCCTGGGCCCACTTGTAGATGGTCTGAGGTTTGAGCCGCAGATATGCTGCCACCTCCTCGATGGTCATGATCTCATTTGAGGAATGGCCCACCCCGCCGCTGTTCACTTGTTGCTCCTCCGCCAGAGCATGGAATCCGCATCGATCGGCTCGAGGTCATCGATGGTGTAGTCATGGTGAACGGGGGACTTCTCACCTTTCACGAGCTTGTTCATAGAGTAGACGATCGCAGTGTAGAAGTTGCCCTCGTAGTGTCGGAACACCTTGAAAGGTTGATTACGGTCGCCGAGGAACGGTCTGAGATTCCACGCCAGTTGTACTCCCACGAATGCGAAAAGGACCACCCAGATACGCAGAATCGTGAGTGCCCTCCGTGGATACACGCCGTGCTTCTCACACACGTACGCGAGACCCTCGTGGAGTGCATACATCCCCAGGGCACCACAGATCAGGATGATCACCACATGCAGCAACTCCAGGAAGTAGTAGTTGGCTCCCGTGACGAGGAAGAACGCGATGATGGGAACGAAGGCGGCCAGCAAGACCGTGGTCAGGGCCAACGTGCCCAACACGAGGACGATGACCTGGAGGAGCTTGAGCCTGGATCCCACCAGAATCTGCACCACGAACAGCGCAGGGAAGCTTCACCGCGGCACTGATGGCCTGCAGGATACCGGAGTACCAGCCGGCGACGAACCCGTAGAAGGCCGACAATGCGAGGAGCGTAAGGAGGGCATAGCGGAGCTTGCTGCGGAGACCGACATCGCCGACGACGTCCTTGAAGAACCTGTCACGGTCGCTGAGGATGGCCGCGAGGAACTGCTGATACCCAGCCTCGCAGGGCACCGATTCGTCAACCGACACGGGTCACCTCCTGGTATGGGTTGCAACGTCAGATCGCTTCTGATGTGCCCATAATACTGTTTGCTACTGTTTGTGTCAATATTGCGCGGTCTGATGGTTCTGACTCGAAGTCAGCCCCGTGCCGTACTCCCCCATTCACGGCTGTACTATGTGGCCGCGGGGTTGTGGGGTACTATTCTAATATTAGAATAGTGCCCACAGGCGGTGGCGAATACCTCGAAGATCAGCCTCGGTGTTCTTTCAAGGTGCGTTCCAGGATCGGCAGTACCGCCCGATCTCGATCCCGTCCCGTCTCTCGTTTGGTCTGAATCAGCATCTCGAGGGAGAGCAGGTTCACCTCAATCCCTCCCACATCAATCCGTGTGCAATGGGGAAGCAGGGAAACGAAGTCGTGGCCGCAGCCGATGGCTCCCAGCAGATCGAGAGGTCCCAGGTTCGTCATCAGAAGGTGATGGCCTACACCCAAGAGCTGATGTTGCTGAGGCCAGATGATCTGTGTTCCTCTGAGGCGGTAGTAGGCGTCAAGATCTGAGAGGGCGCCGAGCAATCGATCGACATTCTCCTCATCTCGGGCGTGGACGACGTCGAGATCAAAGGTTGCCACAGGCGCACCGCGCAGGGTTGCACAGACTCCCCCGACTACGATCGATTGGACCTCGTGTGCATCCAGAATGCGGAGAATGCCCAGGAAGTCAGGTGCGGCTCGTGGCATCACGGAGTTCTGCGAGGGAGTTCACGGCATTCTGGAGGACTTCGAGGCGCTGCGCGGGAGAGAGCGAGAGCATCCACCTGATGAGCGTGACATCGACGCCGTCGCCCGGTTCCGGGGTCTGACCCGGACGTGCCGCAGCGTAGTCAGCCCTGGTGTTCGATCCCCGCAGTGGTGCGTCAGTCATCTGCTTGTCTCCCGAGGCGATTACCGACATTCGAGCATACGTGGAGAAGATACCCAACCCCAAGGCCAGGTGAAACAACAGCTCTCTTTGAACGATCCGGGAAGAAATCCCTCTCAGTCTCCCTTTGCGAAAGTGAGAAGCCGGACCCGAAAACCCTACGCTTCCTCGTGATTGGAGCCTATACGTTGACCTTCCGCAGTGTGGCTTCCAGGAAGCGGGATCTGACCTGCTTCTGCGCCAGCAGCCGCTTGGTAGGGGGCAGACACAGGATGGCGCCCAGCACGGCGGCCAGGGCGCGGTGGCTCCAGAGCACTTGCCGGTCCACGATGAGATTCTGGAGCTTGTCTCGTTCGATGGCCATCAGCACGACACGATGGGCCGAGTTGAGAGGAGTGATCACCCGCTCGGGGCGGGGCTTGAGTCGTATGGCCTCTGACGGGCAGCGACGGGCGCAGATACCGCATCCGAGGCACAGGGATTCGTCGATGTGGGCGACGCTCTCGCCCGTGGGTTCGGATTTGGTGCGGGTCTGGAGGCTAATTGCCTCAACCGGGCATCGTTCGACGCAGGCCCCGCAGGCGGTGCAGGTCGCGTGGTCGACCACCGGAAGGAAGTTGGTGGTGTGCACCGGATGCGCGAACGCGACCCTCCGGGCTGCGATCATGGCCTCGCAGCAGCACTTGCAGCAGTTGCAGATGAAGTTCATGCCCTCGCGCACATTCTCGCCGAATTGGACGAGATCGTTGTCGTAGGCCCGCTGAAGCTGATCGAGACATTCAGCGACACTGACTTCGCGCGCGATGCCGTGGCGGACAAGGGCGTTTGCCGAAGTATTGAAGGTCATGCAGATGTCCAGAGGCGCCGAACACGCCTTGCCCACATGCTGCATCTTGTGACGGCAGTAGCAGAGGCTGACGGCGCGGCAGGTCGCCGTCTTGATGATCTCGGAGGCGCGCTCATAGTCGAGCACGTGGAGCGACGGATCGTCAGGCAGGGCGGGCTCGTGCACCAGAACCCGGCCAAGCTGAGTCTCGCCGCCCGCAAAGAGCGCCATAATGAACTCATCCTGCACATTGATGTACTGGTAGAAAAGCTCAGACAAGGCGCGCTGGTCGATGTCGTGGCGCACCCGCATCATCGAGAACTCGAAGAACCCGGCCATGGGCGGAGGGAGCACGTAGACCGTGGAGCCGTTCTTCTCGATATCGACCAGTAGGGCCCTGTCGGCCAGCGAATCGAGCACCTTCTGAGCCTCCCCCAGGGGCATCCTCCAGATCCGCGCCGCGCGCTTGGCGCTGAACGGGCGGATGGGGAGATCCGCGACCAGCCCGGCCTCGCGTTCCGAGAAGAGGAGCTTGAGGATCCGGAAGAGCAGATCGGTGGGAGGCGCCGGCTGCGGAAGCAGATTCAAGCGCTGGGAGAGCCGCGCGTAGCTGTGGTCAGCCGAACGGTGTGCCATCGCCCTCACTCCAGGTGCCCGCTGATTATCCTCGACAGCCGAGATGGTTCAACGTGACTGATCGCGGGAAGATACGCGATCATGGCAGCAATGCGCCACCATACGGCATGCCCCGCGAGGCATTCTGAGACAGCGGCAAAGGAGCGGCAGAGACGCCCACTGCAGCCACGCCGCTCGCGGCGTGTACTTCTCGCGCTTCGATCTGCCGTCTATCGCGACTAGTGACGCAGCGTCACCCCGGCGGTGACCGTCGCGCCCGGCATCGGGTAGTCGTAGTTGATCTCATACTCTTCGTCAAGGAAGTTCTCCCCCTCTACGAAGAACTCGATCGTGGGCCACGGCCGCACCCCCACCCTGGCATCCACGACGGTGTAGGCCTGCTCGGTCACACTGTCCTGGGCGATCTTCGTGACGAGTCCCGACACGTGTTGTGCCTGCACGCTGGCGGTCGCAATCCCTCGGGTGTAGGTCGCTCCCGTCGAGAGATGGTGCTCGGGGGCGGCGAGGATGGGGTCCTCAGTGTGGAGATAGGCGTACGTGGCCCAGAAGTCGAGCTGACTCAGCAGTTGGAGCTTCCCCTCCAGCTCGAATCCGTTGTGCTCGAACTCTCCCGTATTACTGTTCTGCACGTTCGGGTACTGGCCGACAGTTCGTATGAGATTGTCACCCTTGCTGATGAACCCCGTTGCCTCAAGGCTGGCGGTACCGCCGAGGAAATGCTGCAACAGACTCGCCTGGTGGGTCCACATGCGTTCCGGCCTTAGATCGGTGTTGGCGGGCGGAAAGAGATAGAGCTCACGGATCGTGGGGCTCCTGAACCCCTTTGCCGTTGAGATCTTGAGGGTGGT